>CAYVAP010000603.1:0-3494 GCA_964449365.1 uncultured Bacteroidia bacterium | reverse complement strand
GATGGCGGGAAAGTTTTCGCGCAGATATCGCGGATGTCGCAGAAGGATTCTGCTCAGCGCTGTTGGTGCGATGTGGGTGCGATCTCGAAGGCTTTGTGGAGAGGGAGGGGAGGGCGCGCAGATGTTGCTGTGGTGGTCCTACCGAGTGCTCCGAAAGGACCTTTTTCTCCCGGCGATTGCATTCTGTCCCTCGACATGGTTACTCATCCCAACCTGTTGCTGCTGAGGCGACCAAGGCTCTACTTGCGGTAGCTCATTCACATCTAATCGCTACTGTCATGCGACCCCTCAAGACCTTATTCTGGCTTTGCTTTATGGCTAGCCTGAGCCTACTTCCGGCCCAGCCCTACGTCGAAGGCGGTCAAACCCGCCATCGTTTCGCTCAACTAACCCTGGGCGGCGATCTGTTGTACACGCCCTCAGCAGGGGGCTTGTCCTACCTGGACGAAGACGAGATGATCAGCGCGGCCTTTCCCGCTACCCTGACCCCCCGCTTGATGATCGGCGGCACCCACTTCTGGGGCCACGTGGACTTTTACGTCTCCTTTCCCCTGGTGAATGTGCTGCCCGATGGGGTGGCATCCGGCAGCGAGGTATCGCGCTCACCGGGCATAGAGACCGGCCTCAAGCTCTATCCCTGGCGCATCGAGCGGGGTAGGGTGGTGCCCTTTCTTGGAGCAGCCCTGGGAACCCCAGAACTCCAGTTGACCCAAGGCGAGGCGCAGGGGGCGAGCCAAGGCAATGACCTGGCCGTTTTCAACGGCGGCCTGACCTACCAGCGAGGCAACCTGATCGTGGAAGCGGGCGCGCGCTACGCGCCCCACGCCGCCCTGCGCTACGCCTTGAGCCGCGACCAATTTGCCACCTTCACCCTGCCGCGCTGGAGCAGCTACCTCAGTGCTCGCTGGGCGCTGGAAACCACCCTCTCTGCGGAGGAACCCTACCTAGATGGCCGCATCGAAGCCCAAAAACAGTGGATGCTGGCCAACGGCCAACTAAGTGCCTGGTCCATAGCGATAGGACCTTCGGCCTCTTTCGTGCTGGGGGCCAAGCGCAGCACCTACAACAACGGGAAGCGTGCATTTTTGGCCGACCACAGTGGCAGCGGCATCTTTCCTGACCTGGGATTGGGCTACTACCACTACCCCTGGGATGCGCATGTGAACCTGGCCTACCGGGGCTATCGCAGCCGCGTCTCGGCCTATGACTTCGAGCAGACCGTGCGCCGCCGGGCGCTCACTTTGGAGGCCTACAAGTTTTTGGGGGATTACCACGGCTTTGTGCCCTTTATCGGGCCGGCGGTGAGTGTAGAACAATGGACCCTCACCGATCAGGATGGTGGAGCCATCGCGTATGAGCAGCAGAGCGAGCATTTGCTGCCAGCCATTGCCTTTGGTTGGGACATTCGACCCACCGAGACCCAGAGCATCATTTTACGGACCAACCTGCGCTACACCCCCTTCCGCCTCAACACCCCCGACGAAGGCTTTCTGTTCATGCACCAGTTGGAGCTCAACTTCATTCAGGTGGTGATTTATCCGGAGCGGTGGTAAAAAAAGCCCCCCAGCCGCGGATTGTGGTCTGGGGAGCGTTGTGCATCGCACAGGGGTTTGGCTTAGGAGTATTGGTGTAAGGGACGAACCAGAGGGGAAGAATTCACGTTTTCGAGGATTCGAAAGGCACGAAAGTCTAGCCACTTAGCGAAAAATCCCTACCTTTCGACTGGACCCGGGGCAAATAGATCCGCTTGCTTGTCTCTGCGCTATCGATATTCGCTCGTTAATGTCCCAACATTCGATTACAACTCATGTCCACCATCAAACGACTGCTCGTCGCCAATCGAGGCGAAATCGCGCTTCGGATCATGCGCACTGCCCGCGAAATGGGTATCACCACCATTGCGGTGTATTCTGATGCGGATAAGAGCTCTCCGCACGTGCGCTACGCTGATGAAGCCTATCGCCTTGGGCCCCCTCCCTCAAGCGAATCCTATCTGCTGGGTGATCTGATCATTCAACTGTGCCTGGATCACAAAGTGGACGCCATTCATCCGGGCTATGGCTTTTTGTCTGAGAATGCGGCGTTTGCCACCAAGGTACGCGAGGCGGGGATCATCCTGATTGGTCCCCCGGCGGAAGCGATGGCCACCATGGGGGATAAGCTTTCTGCTAAGCAAACGGTCAAGGCTTACGAGGTGCCTTTGGTACCAGGTCTTGACGAGGCAGTAGAAGATGTGGCTCAGGCCAAGGCGGTGGCGGTCAAGATCGGCTTTCCGGTACTGGTCAAGGCTTCGGCTGGGGGCGGTGGCAAAGGCATGCGCATCGTAGAAAACCTCGATGAATTCGAAGAGCAGATGGAGCGGGCTGTGAGTGAGGCGATATCATCGTTTGGCAACGGGGCGGTATTCGTCGAAAAGTTTGTGACCAAGCCGCGCCACGTCGAGATTCAGGTGATGGCCGACCACCACGGCAACGTGGTCTACCTCTTTGAGCGCGAGTGCTCCATTCAGCGCCGCAACCAGAAGGTGATCGAGGAAGCGCCCTCGGCGGTGCTCACTCCCGAGCTGCGCAAGCAGATGGGCGAAGCCGCCGTCAACGTGTGCCGGGCCTGCCACTATACCAACGCCGGGACGGTAGAGTTTTTGCTCGACGCTGAGCACAAATTTTACTTCCTGGAGATGAACACCCGCTTACAGGTGGAGCACCCTGTGACCGAGATGGTCAGCGGGGTAGACCTGGTGCGCGAGCAGATCCGGGTGGCTGAGGGCCACCCCCTGAGCTTTAGCCAGGAAGACCTGAAGATCAACGGCCACAGCATCGAGGTACGCGTCTACGCGGAAGATCCGACCAACAACTTCTTGCCCGACATTGGCAAGCTCCATATCTACCAGCCGCCCAAGGGAGCTGGTATCCGGGTCGACGACGGCTTCGAAGAAGGCATGGATATCCCGATTTACTACGACCCCATGATCGCCAAGCTGATCGTACACGGTGAGGACCGCGAGGATGCCATTCGCCGGATGCTGCGCGCCATCGACGAGTACAAGATCGTGGGCATCCAGACCACCCTGGACTTCTGCCGCTACGTGTTGCAGCACGAGGCGTTTACCTCGGGAAATTTCGACACCAACTTTGTGAAGCAGTACTTCACCCCCGAGAAGCTGGATCGCCCTCTTACGCCCGAAGAGGCCAAGGTGGCCAGTCTGATCGCTTCCCTGGCCCTCAACGGCGGTACCCATCAGCAGGCCACCGCCGCACATCCACACACCGACATGAGCGCCTGGCGCCTCAATCGACGTCGGTAGGGCAGGGTTAGCCCATCAGCTCGATGGCCTCTTTGGCGAAGTAGCTGGCGATGAGGTCGGTACCGGCGCGCTTGATGCCCATGAGGGTCTCCATCATGGCGGTGTCGTGGTCGAGCCAGCCTTTTTCGGCGGCGGCTTTGATCATGGCATATTCGCCCGAGACCTGATAGGCGGCAAGGGGCACGTTGAC
>CAYVAP010000602.1:0-3497 GCA_964449365.1 uncultured Bacteroidia bacterium | reverse complement strand
TCTCTTTGGGATACAAGATAGTACTTTTGGGGGAATTTATTTTTTGAGCTTCACTTAACTCGACCTTGCTCAAGTTCCCATTCATCCGGTATCTCAGAAGTCAAGGTAATTAAGGCTTGTCGTATTCTATTTGATTCGCGAATATATTCCTCATCACTCTTTACTCCATTTCTCCTATCTTTTTCCAACTGATTGTACCTTCCACTTTGAAAAGTAGCTTCTCTAATAAGCTGATCATCCTCGTACTTTTGCCCCAAGGATATCAAATCAGCTAATACCTGCTCAGTGTTTCCTTCACCAATCAGGTTCATCAACGCTACTTTAGCGCGACTTGAATTCGAGCCTTTAGCAGCTTCGATTTTTGGAAGGAAGTCCTCTTTAGCTTCAGAAGGACTCGGATCACCCGTATTACCGATACCTAAATTGGGAGGCTGAAACACAGCACGGCTATCCGCATCTAGAAATATTCCAAGCTCATTGATCTCCACCCAGTTGCCGTTTTGGGCTTGCATTTGCTGATTCTCACTTTTTGCAACGGTTTCCTTCAAAGCTGTTAGTGAGACAAAGTTTATTCCATCTGTTGAAACTAGCTCTAAAGCTAAGCTATCTCCGCCCAATCTTTTGAACGTATTGCTGATCTGGTCTAATAGCAGTTTAGGCTGAGTACCTGCAACTTGGATCGTAACTGATCTTTCATTAGGATTTGCCTCAACCAACGCATTTGCCGAGCCATCTTTCGCTGTGATCCAAGCCCCATATTTCCACATATGGTTTTCTTCGGCGTATTCCTCATTTCCCACCCTGACAAGAAAGCTTTGCATGACCCCTTCATGGAGAAAACTGTGCTCATACCGAATAAAAAGAGCGCTGTTTACCTCACGCCAATGATTTTTGACCGCGGTTGACTGATCTTCACTCATCAGACCTGGTGCCACGAAAGTCCGCTCTTTAAAGGAGCCGCTGGATTGGCGTTTTTCGTAGCATACTTCGGCAGCCATTATATATCGGAGCAGTTCAGATTTTTCATGCTCGTCGTACTCGTTCCACGGCTCATCTAGATCCCCCATAGTGAAAATGCCGTTACCCCTTCTTACCAGTCGAGAAAAAACGCCCTCAGGATCAAATAAAGTATAAACCGCTTCAACCATCCAAGCCTGATCAAGGATGATTTTATTCTGGAAAAAACCTGTTCGATGATATACAACCCCACTATCGTGAAGATACTCAAGTAGTACTTGCTGAGCGTTCCAGTCCAAGCCCTCCTGACGTACAATTTGATACCATTCGTCTAATTCTAGGGTTTTCTGGCTTGGGCTTGAAGCTAATTCTTGAATTCTATTTTGGATTCTAATCCAACTTATGGGGATAATGGGGCTGGAATTCAGCACACTTTGGGACGCTGAAATGATTTTTGCTTTCAGGGATTGGATGCCATACCCTGTCTGGGAATCTATAGACTCAAAGGATATACTCCCAAACTGGGCTTGTATCTCATTAGCAGAATCAGGGAGCTTGCTAGTGTGCCCAGGAACTTTACTTTTGGATTGAATGATTATTACAGGACCATCTTCCCCAAAGGCTCGAATGTAATCTAGCCAATATGTAAGCGGATAATTTCTACTTTGAATGACAGAACCGTCGTTCAACGAGTAATCAGTGGACCACGGGGGACCTTCCGTTTCTGCATCCCAAACTAACAGAAACACGGCCCGTGTCTGAAAAAACAATCTATGGGTTCCGTGATATAGGTGTTGACCCCCGAAATCCCAATAATAGAGATTTATGTTTTCTTCTTGAGAAAAATCAATGTTGATTGCATGTGTTGGGTTCTTCGCTGGATCAAAAGGGCGACCTTGAAGTGCATCAAGTAGGCACGACTTCCCAACCCGACCATTCCCAGAGAAGATAACTTTTACCGTATTGGGCGATTGTGCTCCAGAAGATTTCAGTGAGTCGAAGTAAGCAGTTAACTGTGACAAGCAGTCTTGATTATCAATTAACTCCGGAGGGATATTCTCAACGGGGTTTCCTCGGAGGTTTAGTCGAAACAAATGCCTAATTTCCGTAATTCCCGCTGGTACCTCTATGATGTCATTTCTGGCAAGGTTGAGATAAAACAGTGTTGAAAAATTACTTTGAGGGTTAGCCAGAGCGTTGATACCTTCATCATCAATTTGGTTCTCCTCAAGGCTTAGGTTTCTAAGCTCAGTTAGGTGTTCTGCAATCGAGGCCGCGCCCTCATTCCCAATTTGGTTTCGATCTAGCTTTAGGCTTTGAAGGCTCTCAAGGTTTTTGGCGATCTCAGTTGCTCCATCCGAAGTAATTTGATTTCCGGATAAATCCAGGCTTTCTAGATCAATTTGCCTGTTTGCAATGTGCCCTGCTCCCACATCGCCAATCTGGTTCCCCCAAAGCAAAAGCGCTTTGAGGTTCCTAGTCTTTTGCAACAAAAACTCTGCTCCTTCATCACCAACCTGATTTCCACCTAAATCAAGGTATCTGAGCTCCTTAAGTTTTCCAATCGCCTTTGCCCCTTTGCTACCGACCCTATTTCGTGCTAGATCTAGGCTAGTCAGGCTTTTGAGATTACCTCCGATTGAAGTTGTACCTTCATCTCCGATTTTGTTTGAGCTAAGACTAAGCCTTTCAAGTTTCTTAAGGTTTTGGGCCAAAAATGTAGCTCCATCATCCGAAAGCTGATTGATACCAAGGTCAAGAGTTCGAAGTTTCGGCAAAAACTTATGAGACAAAAAAGATACACCTTGGTCGGTGACTTTATTGTTCAGAAGAACCAGTAACTTGATTGGGCTCTCCTCTACCTCAAAAATCGACATCCCACCGTCGGTGATCTGGTTGTTTTCCAGACGAAGAGATTCCAGAGACTTAAGCTTAGAGACTGTAGCTTTTAGCCCTTGATCCCCAATTTTGCAGGTGTTCAAATTCAAGCGAACTAGCTGAGGCAGCGTTTCCGCAATCACCTTTGCTCCCTCATCTCCCACAGAACACCCATCTAAATGAAGCTTAGTGAGCTTGTTGAAGTTAGCAAGCCCATGAAGGCTTTCCACCGAAATGGTATTAAGCCCTCTCGGCCCTTTTGAATACTGAATGCCTTCATCGGTCGCATAAGATCGGCCAAGGTTAAGTTCCTCAAGGAATTCAGATAATTCTTCAATTTCTCCTGGGATTTCCTTCAGGTTGAGGAGTCCCAAGTCGAGAAAATTATTTCCGAGAAGTTTAGCATTCTGAATGAGCTGGATGGCTCGGGCTTGTCCATCTATCATGGCAGTTTGATGTTTACCAAAGATAGTATGGAATACCCTTTTTTCTCAAAAATCTCCCCCCTCACATATTCCTCCGATACTGCCCCCCCACCGCATACAGCGCATGCGTGATCTGCCCCAGGGTGGCGTATTTAGCCGCCTCCATCAGCGTCACAAAGATATTCCCGTGGCTGAGGGCCGCGTGTTGCAGCTCCTTGAGTACCGCCGCAATCCTTG
>CAYVAP010000601.1:482-3500 GCA_964449365.1 uncultured Bacteroidia bacterium | reverse complement strand
TGGGGCAACCGTCGAGGTTTTTGATTGCGGGCTGAGAAGGCCTCGCAAGTCAGCCTGATGCACACCCGAGGCAAGCGAGTTACGGCGGAGTGTACCATCAAGCGCGACCTGCTCAACCAGTACATGCGCGTAGATACTCGCACCCTGGCCTATCACGCTGGGGTAGCCAACGTGGGAGCCATTCTCTCTGGAGCCAACAACAACGGACTGCACTCCGCCAACGCGATCACTGCCCTGTTTATCGCCACCGGGCAGGACGTAGCCAACGTGGCCGAGTCCTCCGCAGGCATTCTCTACACCGAGCTGACCGAAGCGGATGACCTGTACTTTTCCATCACCATTCCCTCGCTGATCGTGGCGACCTACGGCGGCGGTACGGGACTGGCCACCCAGCGCGAAAGCCTGGAACTGCTCGATTGCTATGGCAAGGGCAAGGTCAAAAAATTCGCAGAAATCGTGGCGGGCGTGGTGCTAGCCGGGGAGTTGTCGCTGGCCTCGGCCATTTCCTCTTCCGACTGGGTGTCGAGCCATGAGCAGTATGGACGCAATCGCTAGCGGAGCTTGAGCAGATCGATGATCCGCTCCGAGAGGCGCTGTAGGCCATGGATATTGTTGTCGTAGACGATATAAGTAAAGCGCTGAAAGTCAGGCGGCAAATCGCGGGCATGTTGGGTGATCAGGATGATCCGCTTACCCAGGGTGTGAGCGATCCCGATTTTGTAAAACACGTCGGGGTGCTTGTAGGTCAGGTCAAAGAGCACAACCTCTACCTCGTTGAGCCCCTGCCAGGTATCGTCCAGGATATCTTGGGCGTAGAGAGCTCCTGCCCGATAGCTTTCCCAGCCCACCGAGCGCATGGTTTGTTGCAGGTGCATCCAGAGCGAATCTGACCAATACGCCTCTAGCGGCATCACCACCAGGCAGGTGCGTGGCTGCACCGTAAAGTCGCGCCCCTCGAAAATGGGGCGCAGCGTCATGCTTTGGGCAGCCTTGGCCTCGGCCCGCGCAGCCTCACGCTGCGACTTAGCGTGGTAGCGCTTCAGCCTCAACTCCTGCCAAATTTCTTCCCTCACCTCACGATGTACTTCTTCGCTGCCCCACATCATGCTCAGGCTACCATAGGGGTCGTGATCAGGCGAGCGAAACTGAAACATCAGGCTAAAAGTCTGCCCGGTCAGGGTCTGGTTGACGCCAAAGAGCAAAAAGCTGATGCGCTCACGGTACTGCTGAAACACCTTGCGCAACTGCTTGAGCGTCAGAGCCGGGTAGGTCTTGCCTTCGGTAGTAGACAAAAAGGCCGTGGGCGTTTCCTGGTCGAAGTAGTCATGAGCCAGCCGTTGGATCAACTGGACGCAGACATCGAGGTTGAAGCGGTTTTGGTCAAACCAAAACATCTCGTGGACCATCGAGGCCGTGGGCATGATGTAGTCTACCGAGTCTTCGAGGGCTTCGCGAATCACCGCCCGTATTTCTCGGCTGTAGCGCGAAATGATCTCTACCTCGGCGTTTTGCTTACGGGCCATAGGGCCAAAAGCCAGGGTTAGCTCTATGGTCTCGCCCATGGGAGAGGTTACGTCCGCGAAGACCTTCAGCACCAGGTTGCGGCGCTTCTCGAGCACCCGTCGCAGCCCCGTGAGGCCGATGTTGGCGTAGGGCTCGCCATCAGTGGTGATCATGCGGATGTGGAAGGGGACGCCTTCGAAGTACTCCTGCGAAAGCGTTTCCAGCAGTTGCAGGAGCGCAGGAGTGGGCAGGGTGTCTTCGAAGTGAAAGGTGTCGCGGATGGTGCTCAAGGCACGGCGCGCCCCGAGGTCGTCTTCTGCCGGGGCACGATTGGCCTCTGCGACCGATTTTTCGGCCTCTTCGGCCACCTTGTAATCGGTCAGGGCTTGCAAAATCCCCGATAGCACCCTATCTCGCACGGCACGATCTGGGGCAGGTGCCTCCCATTCGCCGATCACCATGCGGCGCACCTCCCGGTTTTCAAACGGCGTAGCAGTCACGATGATATACTGCCCCTCGCCTCGGCGTGATTCTTGAGCAAAGCGTACGCTCACGTTTACGCTGCGGTTGCCAGGCCCAGCGGCAGAGGTGGTGATGGACTTGACCTTGGCGTATTCGGCCAGGAAGGTCTCGTGTAGTTCCTGGTAGTCCAGCCCGTAAAAGCTCCGCTTGTCGTGGGTGGTGAGGTAGCTGCTAAAGGTCGCCGGGGCGAGGTAGCTACGAGAGATCAAACGCAGCCGCTCGATAAACTCATCGATAGAAGGAAAGGTAAATCGTCCGTAAATGGGCGCGACTGGTTGAGACATAGATTGCTGGGTGCCAGATATCAAGAGCAGAAGCTAAGATACAGATATTCTCTTTGATGAGGAGACAATCAGTCGCCTTCAGGGCGATAGACCATCACTTTGCCTTTGATCACGTGAGAAAGATTCAACTCACTGATGCCAACCCGCCGCCCGGAGAAATTGTTGTTTTGGTGAGCGATGCGAAAATGTGCGGGCCCCAGCACCTCGTAGATCACGGCGGTGTGCTGCTTCATCGTCTCGCGGTATCGGTAGCCATCGCGCTCATAGGCCAGCTTGACGTCCCAAAACTGAATCACGTCGCCCGGTAAGGCTTCCTTGGCTTTGATTGGGCGGCCAAAGCGGAACTTACCGTCCCACTGAGCCTGAGCCTGATCGAGGGCTTGATCGGCCAGATCCCAGCACTCTCCTCGGCCGACCTGCTGATCGAGGTGAGCTTCCACGAAAGACAGCACCGCTTGGTTGAGTTTGGGAAGGGGGGCGCTGGGCGAGGTAGGATGGGGGCGCTCCTGCGCTAGCAACCCATGAATGAGCATCCCGCTGATTAGAGCGGTACGAAGCAGTAATGATGACATAAGCAGCGTGTTTGGGGCTGAGATAGGCTGGGTTCAGTTTCAGTGAAAGGTAATGACAATTCCAAAATTCAGGCCAACCACCTGGACAACCTCTTGGGTAGTTTCCAACACTAGCGGAGCCTGTGGATCAAACCCCG
>CAYVAP010000601.1:0-472 GCA_964449365.1 uncultured Bacteroidia bacterium | reverse complement strand
GGGGCCTGTGCCATCCTTCCTGAAAATTTCCTTGCACCTGGAAAGGGGCGAGGCGGTCAAACTCGTCTTGCCCTTCGATCTCGTAGCGAGTGAGCACCGATTTTTCCAACCTAGCCTGTTGGTTTAGGTATTCCAATTCGTAAAAGATACCAATCCACTCGGCCAGTCGGTAGGTCATCCCTACCCTGCCAGCCCAGCCGGGTAGCATCCGCGCTTCGATGTCCAGTGCTTGGTACACCTCTCCCTGGCTGCGTAATTCCAGCACATCGAGCTGAATGTGATATCGAAAGGGCAGAGCTCCCCCGAGGCGCAGGTACGGGGAAAAGCGGCGCTCCCCCATGCTCAGGCAAATGCCTGGAATCACCTGCATACGCGCGCTGCGTACGCGGGTTTGGAGGAGGGTCTGCCCATTTTGGAGCTGCTCACCGATGCGAGCCAGTCCCATCACGTAGATCACATCTACCTCGGCCTT
>CAYVAP010000600.1:0-3501 GCA_964449365.1 uncultured Bacteroidia bacterium | reverse complement strand
ATGATGGGTGATCGCTGCATCTTTTTCCGCATCTCCGCGTTGGAAGCTCGTCGGCGGGGCCCTTTATCCCACCGTCTCGCCACTTGGCTCACCAAGCTCGGATTTTTCTTCAAGTCTAGGGCCCTTTACTTGAATGGGATCTGCGAAAAAATCTGCGACCGCTTACCCATCATTTCCAACTTGACAGAGCACTAGGCAACTTTTCAACGCGAAATTGATGGCGAAATGCTGTTCAACTCCATAGAATTCGCGGTTTTTCTGCCTAGTGTTTTTGCGGTGTACTGGCTCATTGGCAGTCAGAATCCTAAGGGGCAAAACGTTTGGCTGCTGCTCGCGAGTTACGTGTTTTATGGCTGGTGGGATGTGCGCTTCTTATCGCTGATCGCTCTTAGCTCGGGGGTAGACTATCTCGTGGGGCTGGCTCTGGGACAAACCCGAGCCGCTGGTCGCAGAAAGGGATGGCTGTGGCTCAGCGTTTTGGTCAATTTGGGGATGCTAGCTTTCTTCAAGTATTTCGACTTTTTTGCGGAGAATTTTTCTGCCGCCTTCACCCTGCTAGGCAGGCCCATCGCGCTCACTAGGCTCAACTTGATTCTACCGATAGGCATCAGTTTCTACACCTTTCAGACGCTGAGCTATACCATTGATGTCTATCGTGGCCAACTCGCGCCTAGCAGGGATCCGGTGGCTTTTTTTGCCTTCGTGAGCTTTTTTCCACAGTTGGTAGCAGGCCCCATCGAGCGAGCCACCCATCTGCTGCCTCAGTTTGCGCGCCAGCGCAGGTTTTCGTACGCCGAAGGGCTGCGAGGGATGTCGCAGATCCTCTGGGGCTTGTTCAAAAAGGTCGTAGTGGCAGACAATTGTGCGTTGATCGTCAATCAGATCTTCGACCAAGCCCCCAGCTACGGTGGCAGCACCTTGCTATTAGGGGCGGTTTTGTTCGCTTTTCAGATTTATGGCGACTTTTCTGGCTACTCTGACATGGCCATTGGGTCTGCGCGCCTGTTTGGCATTCGACTAGCCCCAAACTTTGCTTACCCCTATTTTGCGCGGAGGGTAGCTGAATTTTGGCGTCGATGGCACCTCTCGCTCAATACCTGGTTTAGAGACTATCTATACATCCCCCTCGGCGGCAGCCGAGGCAGTCGGCTGCATCAGCTTCGCAACGTGCTCGTCATCTTCGTGGTGAGTGGCTTTTGGCACGGCGCGAGCTGGAATTTCATTTTTTGGGGCATGTTGCATGCTGCCTACTTCCTTCCGTTGCTACTCACCCAGCGCAATCGAAAAAATCTGGGATCTGTGGCACCGGGCAGGCTCTTTCCTACGGGTAGGGATCTGATCAGCATGGGCAGCACCTTTGGGCTAGTTACCTTGGCTTGGGTGTTTTTTCGTGCAGAAAGCCTGCCTGCCGCTTTTGCCTATCTGGAGCGGATGTTTTCGCCCTCTCTGCTGTCGCCGCCATACGTCTTCGGGATCGGGGCGGCCAGAGCAAGCTTGACGTTGGGGAGTGTGGCGCTGATGCTCGTGATCGAGTGGCTCGGGCGAGAGCAGGAGATCCCAATCTACCGCGAGCAACGCAGCCATGGTATGCAATGGAGCATTCTCTATCTTTTGACCATGGTCGTGTTTCTTTTGGGAGCAGAAGCTCAGGATTTCATGTATTTTCAATTTTGATATGAAACCTTTTGTGTGGCATACGCTGCTGTGGGCGGGGCTGCTGCTAAGCTCGGTGGCCTATGTGCTCTGGCAGGCAGACGGGCGCGCAGATCCATTTTACCTCAAGCTTAGCAGCCCACGCCAGCCAAATCTGATCCTTGGCACCTCCAAGGCCGCCCAGGGTCTACAACCCCATATCTTGCAGCAAGAGTTGGGCACGACCTTTTACAACTATGCCTTTGCTCTCTATGCCAGCCCTTATGGCAGGGTGTACCTGCACAGCATCCAGCAAAAGCTGGATACCACGGTTAGCGACCAAACTTTTATCCTGGCGGTCGACGCCTGGAGCCTCTGCTCGCAAAGCCCAGATCCCTGTAACCTGGAGGACTTCCGCGAAAACGAGTCGTTTTTGGCTGGGCTGAGACACGTGAACCAGCACCCAAATTTTACCTACTTGCTGCGATACTTCGATGGCCAATACTACCAAATCATCGCGCCCAATACTCCGGCCTTGCTACATGACGACGGCTGGCTCGACGTGTCGCTGGAGATCGACTCGGTCAGCCTACAACGGCGCGTCGCATTTACCCTCACCGACTATCGGGCCAAGGCTGAGCGCTACCGCTTCTCGGCGATGCGCCTGGTATACTTGCAAAAAACCATCGAGCACCTCAAACACTATGGCCAGGTATACTTGGTACGCCTGCCAGTGCACCCTCAACTGATGGCCCTCGAAACGGCTTTGCTGCCTGATTTCGAGCAAAAACTACAGCCTGCCTGCGACCTAGCGACAGATTACGTAGATTTGACCTCCTGGGGTGCATCCTTCACCTATACCGATGGCATTCACCTTACCCAAACGAGCGGTAAACACGTTTCTCGCCTGATCGCAGATTGGATTCAAGCCGGGCAAAGTACAAAGCTTGAGAGAGCAACCCACCACCACGTGTATCTCCCTGCCCAATAAGGTGCGACAGGTTCTTTCACTCCGCATCCAAAACTGACCTATGCGAGTCTATCGATTTGTTCTTTTCAGTCTACTCCTGAGCAGCCCTGGTCTGCTCCGAGCCCAGCTCGCACTCACCCACCCCTTCATTCAGGTCAATAGCAACCTCAGTTGGCTGCATGGCACGGCGGTGGACCTCAACCCGCTACCGGGCATTGGCGCGGGCCTGGGCATGTGGTCTATCGAAAAAGGCAAACTAGAATGGATGATGATCGCGCAGTACCAACTGCTGCGGGCCGAGACGCAGGGCTATCGCCTCGACGGCAGAACCGTGATCGATTCCAGCATCGTTTCGCTCACTGCTCACCAGTTGGACTGGACCACCCTGGCGGTGTACCACTTCAACAAGCCTGGCTTCAACCTACAGGCCGGCGTCTGGGTGGGGGTAGGTCTGGGCGGCAATCTGCAAGATGACCTCATCAGCCTAGGCGAACCGGGCGGGGTGCCGACCTCCCTGCTGCACGAATCTGGTCAGTTGGGCTATGGCACGGTGCTGGGCCTGGGCATTGGCTGGCGCTACACCCAATTCAACCTGCGCTACGTCTGGGACGCCCGCGACCGCGATCCCAACCCCTTGCTGAGGGTGCGCCGCAGCGCCCTTCAGTTGGGCGTGGCCTTTCTGCTGCGGGATTTTGTGATTTTTTAGAGGCAAGACCGCTGCGCTGCGAGAAGCGAGATCTCATCGCTTTTTTGCCCTGTTCTCCTTAGTAACGCGAGAAAAATAACTTCCCCTTTTTGTTTCACCCAGAGGCGCAGAGACGCAGAGACGCAGAGCAAAAATTTGATAAACAGGGGGTTGTATTTCTTTGCCTAAAATGGGAAAAGGGAGTTTATTTTTC
>CAYVAP010000599.1:0-3502 GCA_964449365.1 uncultured Bacteroidia bacterium | reverse complement strand
GCGGAAAAAGATGCAGCGATCACCCATCATTCGGGAGTTGACAGAGCACTAGGTGTGGAGTGGCGATGTCAACTTTCGACCTTCCACTTTTCATTTTCCACTCACCAAGCTCCCCTTGGCGCTACTACTATGGACATCAAAGTCGGTATCATCAACGTCTCCGACCGGGCCAGTGCGGGCCTCTACGAAGATTTACCTGGCCAGGAGATCGCGCGGCTGCTCAACCTCTACCTCAGCGTACCTTGGCAAAAGGTATATGCCGTGATCCCCGATGAGCAAGCTCAGATCGAAGCTACCCTCAAGCGCATGGCCGATGAGCAAGGCTGCTGTTTGGTGGTCACCTCCGGCGGCACTGGCCCTGCTCCTCGCGACGTCACGCCAGAGGCTACTGAAGCCGTTTGCCAGAAAATGATGCCAGGCTTTGGTGAGTTGATGCGGCAGGAGAGCCTTAAGTACGTCCCCACCGCTATTCTCTCCCGGCAAACCGCAGGTATTCGTGGCAAGACTCTGATCGTCAACCTCCCTGGCAAGCCCAAAGCCATCCGCGAAAACCTTGAGGTGGTCTTCCCTGCCATCCCTTACTGCATCGATCTCATCGGCGGCCCTCGCCTGGAAACGCACGAGGCGCAGATGAAGGTGTTTCGTCCTAAGGGAGCCTAAGGAACGCGACCAAAATAACTTCACATGCTTGGTTGATCTTTTGCACACATCTTTCGCGACAGTTGGGGCCCTTTATCCCCACTTCGCGTGGAGAAAAAGCCTCACCTAGCTCGTGATGCTCGGTTTTCCTTCCTGGTCTTCATCAAAAATCTCTGCCCAATCATACCTATCTATCTCGTCCGCGTTTCCAAAGGGGACAAGGTCGAGGATTTAATTCGAAATGCGTGATTAGTCATTCTTAGTAACGCGAAAAAAATTACTTCCCGATTTTGCGAAGAGATCTCGTTCGTAGACAAGGAAGAAAAACCGAGTTTGGCGGGCCAAATGAGGCTTTTTCTGACGCAGTATGCGGGCGAGAGATCGAGTCAAAAGCGGAACTTATTTTTCGAGCGTTACTTAATTGAAAACTTGTAGGGGTTGCCCCGCAGGTGCAACCCCTGAGTAAGTCAAGATGAACGGAAGGTAAATGCTGTGCCTGGCCACCTTATACCCCTGACCGTTCATGAGGTGAGCCACAAACCGTTACTTTGTCATGTCTTTTACTACCTCGGCGGCGGCGGCCACGGTTTGGTCGATCATCTTGTAAGTGATGGCATCAGAAAGGAACCACGATTCGAAGGCGGAGGGTGGCAGGTAGATGCCTCGCTGCAGCAGGCCATGAAAAAAGTGCTTGAAGTGATCATTGTTGCCGAGGGCAGCGGTGGCAAAGTCGACCACTGGCTGGTCGGTGAAGTGGACACTGATCATGGAGCCGATCTGGTTGATCTGGTAGGGCAGGGTGCTATCGGCGAGCACTTGGTCGATGCCTTTGGCCAGTTTTTCTCCCTTTTTGTCCAGGCGGGGATAGATTTCGTCGCGCTTTTCGTTTAGCTCTTTGAGCAGGGTATAGCCACTAATCATGGCGATGGGATTGCCCGAGAGGGTACCAGCCTGGTAGACGGGGCCGAGGGGCGAAACGCAGTCCATGATCTCTTGCTTGCCGCCGTAGGCTCCGACGGGCATGCCCGCGCCGATCACTTTGCCCAGACACACCATATCAGCCGTAACGCCCAGACGCTCTTGTACGCCGCCAGGCGCCAGGCGAAAGCCCGTCATCACTTCGTCGAAGATGAGTACGATCTCTTCTTCGTCGCACAGTGCGCGCAGCCCCTCCAAAAACCCCTCTGCCGGGGGAATGCAGCCCATATTGCCTGCCACTGGCTCTACGATGATGGCAGCAATATCACCGCGGTAGGCACTAGCGACGCGACGCACCTGTGCGAGGTTGTTGTAGTCGGCCAGCAGGGTGTCGCGAGCAGTATTGGCCGTGACGCCGGGGCTGTTGGGGGTGCCCATGGTTACGGCTCCACTGCCAGCCTGGATCAGAAAGCTGTCGCCGTGGCCGTGATAATTGCCGCGAAACTTGAGGATTTTGTCCCGGCCCGTGTAGCCCCGCGCCAGGCGAATGGCACTCATGCAGGCTTCGGTGCCACTGTTGACCATGCGCAGCTTGTCTACCCCGGGCACCATCGACTGGATCAGCTCAGCCATCTGAATCTCCAGTTCGGTGGGAGCCCCGAAAGAGGTCGAGTCTTTCACCTTTTCTTGAATAGCCTTGACCACCGGCTTGTAGGCGTGGCCCATGATCATGGGGCCCCAGGAGGCGATGTAGTCGATGTATTCGTTGTCATCTTCGTCGGTAAGGATGGCCCCGTTGGCTTTTTTGATAAAAATGGGGGTACCTCCCACTGATTTGAACGCACGGACGGGAGAGTTGACACCGCCGGGCATAAACTGACCAGCCCGATCGAAGAGTGCTTGGGAGCGAGTATGTTGCATGAAAAAATTCGTGATTCGTGATTCGCAATTCGAAGACACGCACACAGCTTGCCTTCGTGCTACGCGAAAGTAGGTTTTTGGGCTGTTATATTTGCCTCTATCCACAACCTGAGGTCGGGTCAGGATGTTCAACCCAAGGGTTGCGGCGAGCTACCGATGATCAAAATGATCGGGCTTCAACCTTTCGGGATGATTTCGGTCTAAGAATTGTGTGGTTAAATTGTTAACTTTGATGCACGAACCGCAAACAAGCGACTTATGACCCTTACGAATCTTCCATTACTGTTTGGCTTGGGTGGGCAAGAGCTGGTCATCATCTTGGTGGTGGTGCTGCTATTGTTTGGGGCGAAAAAGATCCCCGAGCTAGCCCGCGGCCTGGGTAAAGGCATCCGCGAATTCAAGGATGCCTCTCAGGAAATCAAGCGCGAGATCGAGAACGCAGGCGAGAATGAGGAAGAATCCAAGCGGCTGAAAAACCAGTAGCGACCGACGAATTTCTCTGGCGCCATGCGCCCGATGGCTTTGTTCTTTAGGCAAGCTACCTCCTTTGGTAGCCAACTCTTTGGCTTTGACTCCTCAGACCCCTTACACCCGTCTGGCTGATCTTCAGCAAGACCTTACGACCGGATTGCTCTCCTTGAGCGATCTGGTCGATACTTATTTGGCCCGCATCGCTGAGCAAGCTCAGCTCAACCTGTTTGTCGAAACCTTTGACGAAGAGGCGCGCCATGCGGCGGGGGTGATTCAGGCAAAGATCGACGCCGGAAAAGCTGGCCGCCCGGCCGGACTGGTAATCGGCATCAAGGATGTACTTTGCTACCAAGGACATGCCTTGGGGGCTGCTTCGAAGATACTCGGCGGCTTTACTTCACAGATCACCGCCACCGCTATCGAGCGCCTGCTGGCCGAAGATGCCATCATCATCGGGCGGCAAAACTGCGATGAGTTTGCCATGGGCTCTTCGAATGAAACCGCCGTGTATGGCCCTGCCCGCAACCCCGTCCATACCGACTACGTGCCGGGA
>CAYVAP010000598.1:0-3506 GCA_964449365.1 uncultured Bacteroidia bacterium | reverse complement strand
AATTGAAAGTACTGATGATCAATGTTTTATGCCAATTTCGAATGGTTAATTACTTCATTCCGAAGGCACTAGTCATTGGTTTCGCGGTTCAGAGTTTAAAGTTGAAAGCAAAGATAGCCGCTGGGCGCGGCCACTGAGTGAGCCAAGAGGAAGGAGGGTACATGCTGTACTTGACCACCTTATACGCTTATGCCCCTGACCGTTCATATAGGTGGATGGATTTAATTCGAAATTCGGATCAGTAATTTGTGGCTAAACGCACTGCTGGTCAGGATCTTATACGAATCTCGAATCTCGAATGGTCAATTACTTAATTCCAAAGGCACTAGCTCAAAACTTCACCCCCAGCGTGGCATACCAACTACGCCCTGGCGAGGGGATGATGCCCGGCCCGGGGTAACCCGTGGCGCGGCGCGTGAAGTAGCGCGCATCGAAGAGGTTGTTGATTCCAGTCTCTAGGGTGAGCCAGCGCCAGGTATAGCTAGCCGAGAGATCGGCCACTTGGTAGCTGGGAATCAGGCCGTTGACGGCAGCGGCAGTCAGCTCGGCGTTGGTGGCGTCGGTGTAGTGGGCACCGATTTGAGAAAATTGCCCTGAGAGGCGTAGCCCGCGCCAAGCAAAGTTGATCCCCGTGCGCAGCAGGTAGGGCGGTACCAGTTCCACCTCGCTACCGATGATGGTCGGGTCGTTGGTGTTGACGTAGCGGGCGTGGTTGAGGCTGAAGTTGACAAAGGTCGAAAGGTCAAACTTGCCACTTTGGCCCGTGAGCAGGCGCACCCACTCTAGCTCTCCCACCAACTCGGCTCCCCAGGTGCGGGCGTCGGCCACGTTGGTGCGCAGGCGATAGTCGAGGTATAGCGGTGGCTGATCCGAGCGCAGCAGCAAGCCGATGCGGTCGCGGTAGAAAAGGTGATATAGCGTGGCATCGAAATAAAACAGCCCCTTGAAGCTGCCCCGCATCCCCAGGTCGGCGTTGTAGCCGCGCTCATCTTGAATCTCTGGATCAACGGCAAAGTTGGGATTGGTGATGCGAATGTCATTGAAGGTAATCGCCCGGTAGTTTTGCGAAAAGTTGGCGTAAATCTCCAGGGTGCGATGGGGCTGATAGCTCAGGCCCACGCCGACCAGCAAGATGCTGCGAATGCGCTGATCGGTTTCGTCATTGCGAATCTCGGAAACGACGCCCCCAGCCGCATTTTTGACCTGCTGCTTGAAAAAGCCCTCGCTAAAGGTGCGGATATGCTCCAGGCGCAGCCCTGGGGTGATGCTAAAGCGGCGGCCCAGCCGGAAGATATGCTCCGCAAAAAATGAGTAATTGGCACTAGGAAAGGTGTAGGCCATCAGCAGATCGTCGTCGCTCTCGCTGCCAGGATAGAAAAAGTCTGGTCCCGCGCCCCTGCTCCCTTGCCCCTGTCGCTGCTCCGTGCGCCCCACATAGCTCCGCACTCCCGTGAGCAGCGCCCAAGTGGTATCGCCTACTCGATATTGGTGAATCAGGCGGCCCTCTATCCCCACGTTGTGGTAGTCGTCCATGATCAGGCTGCGGGGCAGGCCCACGGTGTCATAGCGGGTGATGCGCGCGAGGTTGCCCAGCGCATCACGGCCCGAGCGATTGCCAAAGGCTCGCACGTTGAGGCGGGTGCGGGAGGTGAAGGCATAGTCGAGGCTCAGGGCCGCAAGGTTCCAGTTGACCTGAAACCAATTGCGAGCCCGCTTGGACTGCCGCGGATCGCGGCGAAAATCGGCATCGGTGAGCCCCCCAGGCTGCTGCGCCAAGTAGTGCATGCCAGTATATTCTAGCTTGAGCTCCAGGCGCGGGGTAGGCTGAAAGTGCAAAGCCCCGTAGCCGGTGTTGGCTTCGAAGGTTTCGTTGGGTCGCCAGCCATCGCCGCGCTTGTGCTGAAAAAAGCCGAAGTAGTGGAAAGCGCCCTCCTCTCCGGCTAGGCTGTTGTAGCTGTTGAAAAGCCCCCAGGAGCCGACCGTTTGGCGGCTGTGTAGGCTGATGGGGCGGCCCACGCCGTCGCCCTCTTTCATCACAAAGTTGACCATGCCCCCAAATTGTGGGCCGTATTGCAGCGATGCCGCCCCGCGAATCACCTCGATCCGGTCGAGCGCCTCGGTCGGTGGCGTATAGTAACTTTCAGGATAGCCCAGCGCGTCGGCAGCGATGTCATAGCCGTTTTGGCGGGTGTTGAAATTGGCGGTGCGATTGGGGCTGAGGCCGCGCCCCCCGATGCCCAGTTGCAGCCCGGCGGCATCGCTTTCCCAGATGTTGAGCCCCGCTACTTTGGCAAAAATCTGGCGAGCATTGTTGGTGGCTAGGTTCGCCGTGACGCCCGATAGCTCTACCACCTCGGTCTTTTTCGCCTCGTAGATAGCCGTTCCCTCGATCGATTGCAGCTTGCGAATGCCAAAATCTCGTTCCGCTTCTGCTAGCAGGTCGACCGCAGCGAGATCGTACTGAGCTTCTGGGAGCCTCAGGGCGAGGGTGGTGTCGTGGGTGCAAGTAAGGGTGTATATGTGAGAGCGATACCCATCGGCAAAGCCGCCTACCGTGTAGGTACCTGCCTGAGGCAGCCGCAGCGAAAAGTAGCCATCGGCCCCGCTGCGAGTGCGCAAGTCCAGTTCTTTGATCACGATGGCCGCGTTGGGCAAGACACCACCCTGCTCGGTAGAGACCTGTCCCCGCAAGGTGATAGCTTGCCCTTGCATCTCCAGACCCCAAAAGATACCAACCAAGAATATGGCCCAAGCTCTGATCTCACATCCCCCTTGTTGCTGCTGCACGCGCTGTTTTTATTTAGACTGATTCAAAACAGCAGCAAAAATGCGCCTCGTTGCGCAGAAAGGCAACCATAAAAGTCACTTTGAGCAAGGGCACATCCTGCGAAACTCCATCTACTTCATCGGTACTTTCTCTGCTCTTACCACCTGCTCCTGCTCAGCGATGTAACTTTCCAGCAGGCGCAGCACATCGGGGCCGGGCTCGTTATGGCTGAGGCGCTGTAGTTGCAGCGA
The DNA here is from genome assembly GCA_964449365.1 of uncultured Bacteroidia bacterium. Lineage (GTDB taxonomy): Bacteria > Bacteroidota > Bacteroidia > J057 > J057 > CAYVAP01. The sequence goes on along the minus strand of CAYVAP010000598.1, from coordinate 488 downwards.
CTCGATCATGGAGCGCAGCGAGGCATCGAGCGACATTTCTTCGAGGTACTTTTGATAGCGCATCAGAATCCAGAACTCCAGGGTGCGCTCGATGCGATCCATGAGGACCTTGGGAAACAGCGCCGAGACAAAGCCAAAGAGATGCCCCACGTAGTAAAAATAGCGGGCATACCAGGCTGGGCTGACGCCTCGTTTGCGCAGCAGCTCTCTCAAAAAGGCAATATGATGCGCTTTGCGCTCGCGCAAGAGGCGAAGTTTTTCTTCCCCGATGCCGAATTGCCGATACCACCCCAGGCGCATGTTTTCCCGGGCGTGAAGGTCACGGATGAAAAATTCCGTACGTTTTTTTATATCAATAGCTGCCATAAATATCAATGCTGGATGGAGACCAGGCCTGAATCACTTCGCATCGTTTCGTTTCCCTCTCTCTAGCCAATACGCGAGGCAAGGAAGCCAGGCGGGTAAACTTCCGATTTTTATTGAAAGTA
>CAYVAP010000597.1:0-3512 GCA_964449365.1 uncultured Bacteroidia bacterium | reverse complement strand
CCTTGAGCCCGGCTCGCTCTTCGGCCATTTTGGCCACCTCTTCGCCGATGGCCAGCCCAGCGGTGGCAGCCGGTGAGGGGGCGTTGAGGATATGGATGGAGCGCCCGCGATATTCGATTTTGAAATCTTCGATCATGTTGCCATCCGGGCCTAGGGCCATGGCGCGTACGCCTGAGCGGCCCGCTTTTAGCTCTTCCATTTTGATGGAGGGGATGAGGCGTTGCACTTGCTTGTGAAAGCGACGCTTGGAGAAGGCGCGACGGTATTCGTCGAGGCCAAAGCGCCAGTGCTTGGCAAAGAGTTTCCAGGTACCGCGGTAGCCTAGGGCTTCTTGGGTATCTTTGACGCTAAAGTCGGTTTTACCGTAGCCTTCGCGCTTGAAGGTAAATACTGCATTGGGCCCACACTCGACCCCGCCGTGGATCATGCGGGTGAAGTGTACCCCCAGGAAGGGAAAGGCCGGATTAGGAACCGGGTAGATGAGGTTTTTGACTTTGTGCTCAGCCTCGGGGGTGAGGTCGTAGTAGTCGCCCCGAAAGCCCACGATGCGAGCCTCGCTGCGTACGCTGTCGGCCTCGGCCAGGCGATCAGAGTGCAGCCCCCCGCAAAAGACCACTTGACGAGCGCGGTAGGTCGACTTGGGGGTGATCAACTCGGTGTATTCACCTCGGTCGAAGACGTGTTGCACTTCCTCACCCGTGCGGATTTCGCTCTGCGCATTGAGCCCCGGAATCAGCTCGGCCAGTTTGTGGACCACGGCGGCATAGTCGATGATGCCAGTTACGGGTACCCAGATTGCCGCGATGGCACTGGTACAGTAAGGTTCGATTTCGCGGATTTGATCGTTGCCGATTTTTTCGATCCCCTCGACCCCGTTTTGTACGCCGTTTTCGAGGATCTTGTCGAGAAAAGGCAGCTCAGAAGAGTCCGTAGCTACCACTACCTTGCCGCACACGTCGTGAGGCAGGTTGTGCTCCTGGCAAAACTTCACCAGTTCGCGGCGACCCTCTACGCAGTTTTTGGCTTTGTAAGAGCCGGGCTGGTAGTAGAGTCCGCTGTGAATCACTCCACTGTTGCGGCCAGTCTGATGCTGGGAGAGGGCATCCTCTTTTTCTAGCACCAGGATGCGCAGGTCGCGGTTGCGTAGTTGTAGCTTGTAGGCCGAGCTGAGGCCCACGATGCCACCGCCAACTACGATGACGTCATATACTTGATTCGTTGCTTTCATACGGGCGAATTTCGGAGATGATCCGACGATTTCAAAATGCTCTTTTGGCGAAGAAGTCAATGTGACGTAAAGGCAAAGCTTTCGTCTTATCGCAGTATATTCGTTGGTTTTTTCTGCCTTTTTGGCTAATCAGCCGGCGATCTCAACAAACAAACTCACATTACCTAAACTTTCGCGACATGGATGTACAAAATTTGCTTCCGCTCATCCAGCGCTACGCCCTACAATTTTTAGGTGGGGTTCTGGTGCTGTTCATTGGCTTTATGGTGGTCAACATCCTTACGAGTGGAACCCGCAAGCTGATGGAGAATCGCAAGCTGGATGTTTCGCTGCGCTCTTTTCTCAACAGCCTGATCAGCATTGGCCTCAAAGCCATGGTGATCCTCAGTGCCCTGAGTATCATAGGGGTCAAGGTGACTTCTTTTTTAGCGGTGTTAGGTGCCGCAGGTTTGGCGGTGGGGTTGGCGCTACAAGGCAGCTTGTCCAATTTTGCTGGTGGAGTGATGATTTTGCTGTTTAAGCCCTTCAAAGTGGGCGACTGGATCGAAAGTCAGGGGTACAGTGGCGGCGTAAAAGACATACAGCTTTTTCACACCGTGCTCACGCCGCTGGACAACCGCACCGTGATCATCCCCAATGGTGCGCTTTACAATAGTCCCATCGTCAACTTTTCGACCCAGTCTCAGCGTCGGTTGGTGCTCACCTATGGCATTGCCTACGGCGATGACGCCGACAAGGCCCGTCAGGTGCTGCTCGATCTGCTCAAGAGCGATGAGCGGGTCCTCAACGAACCCAACGAGCCCATGGTAGCCATAGCAGAGTTGGGAGATTCTTCGGTCAATTTCACCGTTCGAGCTTGGGTAAAAGCTTCGGATTATTTCCCGGTGTTGTTTGATATGAATGATCGCGTGTTCAAGACCTTTAAGCAGCAAGGACTCAACATCCCCTTCCCGCAGATGGATGTCCACTTGCATCAAAACTAGGGCTCTGTCAACTCCCCAATGATGAGTGATCGCTGCATCTTTTTCCGCATCTCGGCGTTGGAAGCTCGTCGGCGGGGCCCTTTATCCCACCGTCTCGCGACTTGGCTCGCCAAGCTCGGATTTTCCGCCTTGATTTGCGAAAAAATCTGCGACCGCTTACCCATCATTTTCAACTTGACAGAGCACTAGGGCTTCGTCTAGCAGAGGATTTTCTACCCCGGCCATCCTGCCGCGATGGTCGGGGTGCTTTTTTTCTGTAATTTGCTGGCAAAATCAATCGGTGATGCGAAAGCTGCTTTGCGCCTCTGTCCTGTTGGTGGGTCTGAATGTGCTCCTCGCGCAGGGGGTGGGCCTGCGGCTGCGAGTCGAGGGGCAGCTTGGGCTGTCGCTGCCTATCGCAGAGGCGTTGCGTGGGCCCTATCTGCTGGGCCCCGAGGGGCTAGTCGGCTTGAGTTGGCTGAGTCCGCAGCAAACTTGGTTGGTGAGGGGGGAAGGCAGCTACGCGTTTTTGGCTAATCGCCCCAGTGAGGATCGACTCTCGCAGCATCACCTTTGGGAGGCAAGCCTGCGCGGTGGTCCGGGGGTGAGGTGGGGAGAAGACTGGCAAATTCATCTTTTGCTAGGAGCAGGCTACGCCTGGGCGAGCGACAACCTGCGGATGGCTGATGACGAGCTGATCAATTACCTCAAAGCTGAGGGCATCACCGGACACGCTGCCCTGAGCCTGACAGGCTTTCAGCGCTGGACCATCGAACTGGATTTTCGCTGGTTCAACCCCGGGATCACCCTGAGCGATGAGATCGATCAGCTCCTGATTCAGCGTGGGAGCCTCTATTCACTGTTCGATATCCCGTCTCAGCGCTTTGCGATGCATCGTCTGGGGCTACGTATGGGCTTGCGGCTGTAAGTCTCGGAGATTAACTCCAGATCATTTTTGGGGAAGAATACCCATTCCATTCAAAAAGGCATAAACTTTTTGAAGACAGCTTCGTTCTCAGTGGAAACTATCCCAGTATTATCAGTTTCCGCTCTTTCTGTTATCACTACCGTTTATGAACGAATCTGAGTCTCGCATTATGGATCAGGCCAAGGCCTTGATTTTCAAAAGAGGGGTGCGAGGGGTTACGATGGACGATATTGCGCGCGAGTTGGGCATGTCTAAAAAAACTCTTTATCAGTTTTATCAGAATAAGGCAGAAATCGTCTATGAAGTGGGTAAAGCCCACTTTAGGGCTGAAAAGGCTCAGTCTGAAGCCATATCCAAAGCGGGCGAAACTGCCATCGGCGAGGAGATTCGCATT
>CAYVAP010000596.1:1928-3514 GCA_964449365.1 uncultured Bacteroidia bacterium | reverse complement strand
TCAGGGTTGCCCCCTAGGCCTTCGATGGTCTTGGCCAGCGATGCGCCAGCTCCAATGTGGGCCTGACCGTGCAGACTTACTTCCCCCTCATAAGGTGTCCCATCTTCCAGCCTCACCCCTTTGCCCATCAGGGTCTTGCCGATGATGAGCGAGGGGCGGTCCGTCTCTTCAGTGGCAGCTTTGAGCGCCGCCCGAATCTGGTCGTGGTCATTGCCATCGATGGTCTGCACGTGCCAGTCCCAGGCTTCGTATTTTTTGGCGGTATCTTCATCCATGGCATCCTCCACGCGCGAAGAGAGCTGGATGTCGTTGGAGTCGTAAAACATGACCACCTTGCCGAGGCCCAGGTAGCCAGCGATGCGGCCCGCTCCCTGCGAAATCTCTTCTTGGATCCCGCCATCGGAGATGAAAATAAAGGTGCGATGGCTGGTCCATTCGCCGAAGCGATGAGCCAAAAATCGCTCGGCGATGGCGGCCCCGATGCCAAAGGTATGCCCCTGCCCCAGAGGGCCAGAGGTATTTTCTACCCCGCGGTCGAGGTCTAGCTCAGGGTGGCCTGGCGTGGGGCTGCCCCACTGACGAAAGTTTTTCAGATCCTCGACGCTAAAATGCCCGAAGAAATGCAGGGTCGAGTACAGCATGGCTGACATATGGCCAGGATCGAGAAAAAAGCGGTCTCGAAAAGGCCAACGCGGATCGCTAGGATCAAACGCCATGAACTCGGTGAAAAGAATGGACATGTAGTCAGCACCGCCCATCGCGCCACCGGGGTGGCCAGATTGGGCTTCTTCGACCATGGCGGCCGACAGGATGCGGATATTATCGGCGATGCGGTGAGCGATCGAGGGAGTTGTGGTAACTTGGGCCATAGGGGGATTGGAGAGTTGAAGGTAAATCTTGAGGGAAGGGGGAAGGCTGACAGGGAGACTCATTGGTCATTTGTACGAGCCAGCGTACCTGGGTTACACCCCCCACCAATTCATGTCAAATTTACACGAAAGATTTGAGACCCTCGTCGCCCAGCAGACCATCTCCCCTTTTGAGGAGAAAAAATCACACGGGTGCTTCGAGGGCCATGACCTGAACCTTCCCCCTACCCAATGGTTTTCTCTGCATGATTCAGTTGCATAACGTCCACAAAGCATTCGGTCAGTTGGAGGTCCTTCGCGGAGTAGATCTTCAGATACCCGACGGAGAGCGGCTTTTCATCGTGGGAGGTAGCGGCACGGGTAAGTCCGTGCTGATCAAGCTGATCTTGGGCCTGGAGCAGCCCGAGCAGGGGCAGATCGAGATCGACGGGCGCGATATCAGGCATTTTACCCGCCGAGACTGGCAGGAGGTCTTGCAGCAGGTTGGGGTAGTCTTTCAGGGGGCTGCCCTCTTCGACTCGCTCAATGTGCTGGAAAACGTGGGCATTCGCCTCTATGAATCTCGCCAGGCAAAGGCCGACGAGATCCACCAACGGGTGGTAGAGGCCCTGCGACAAGTCAACCTTAGCGCCGATATTCTCGACAAATATCCAGCGGAGCTCTCAGGAGGCATGCGCAGGCGGGTGGGCATTGCCCGGGCCATCATCGAGGAGCCCC
>CAYVAP010000596.1:0-1918 GCA_964449365.1 uncultured Bacteroidia bacterium | reverse complement strand
GAGCCCTGCTATCTGGTCTACGATGAACCCACCACCGGCCTCGATCCGGCCAGTTCGGAGGTGATCGATAGCCTGATCGAATCATTGGCTCAGCCCCATCCGGGACGTACCAGCCTGGTGATCACCCACGACATGCACTCCGTGCGCCGCCTGGCCACCCGGGTGGTGATGATCTACCAGGCCGAGATACGCTTCGATGGGCCGGCGGAGGCTTTTTTCCGCAGCCAGGATGAGGTGATCGCAGCCTTTCTGGCCCGCGAGCGCGAGGTCAAAGCGTGAAAAGTTGAGGGGATCCTTTCCCCCAAAACCCAGGCGTACTATCAGCTTATCAACGCCTCAGCTTATCACTTTCTCCTGGACATGAGCACGGCGCAATCAATCTCCCGCCATGCGGACGATCTTGGGTTGAAAAGTACCCAGTACCTCCACCAGATCCTGCTGATGAGCCATCACCTGAGTGATGTCTTTGTAGGCCATAGGTGCCTCGTCGAGCCCGCCACCGATCAGCGTCACGTCGTGAGCGTGTAGATGCCGCTTCAGTTCGTGGCCAGTGATGGTATTTTTGGCCTTGCTCCGGGACATTTGCCTACCGGCTCCGTGAGAGGCCGATTGCAGCGAATCGTACCTCCCTCGCCCACGCACGATGTAGCCTGGGGCCGTCATCGAGCCAGGAATGATGCCCAACGCGCCTGATCCCGCCGGGGTGGCCCCTTTGCGGTGTACGATCACTGCGGTGCCATCGGCCAGTTGCTCCTTCCAGGCGAAGTTGTGGTGGTTTTCGACCATGAAGAGGGGCTTTTGCCCGATGGCCTTGCCTAGCCGATGGTGAATGTGGTGATGGCAAGCCGATGCGTAATCACCGGCCAGATTCATCGCCAGCCAGTACTCCTGCCCTTCCTGGGTAGCGAGATTTAGCCAGGCCAAGTGCTTGGCTTCTTTGGGCAAGCGGGTCTTCTGCATGGCTACTTTGGTGTAGTGAGTAGCGATGCCCGCTCCCAACCCCCGCGAACCAGAGTGAGACAACAGCGCAAGATATGTTCCTGCGGCTACACCCCAGCGCTCGTCCGGCTGAGTGAGCTCTACCACCCCAAATTCTACGAAGTGGTTGCCCGAGCCGGAAGAGCCGATTTGCCGCCAGGCTTTATCCTTCAGCCCTCGCACGATCTCGATGGTCTGAAACTCTGGGCGCTCCAGCACCTCGTCGTCCATGGGCTGATCGGGCCCCTTGCCTGTGCCAAAAAAGGTCTGCTCCTGCAGCGCCGTCTTCAGCGCGTGCTGATGCTGCTTGAGGTGAGAGGGAGCTAAGTCATACACCGTCAGGCACATACGGCAGCCAATGTCGACTCCTACTGCGTAGGGAATGATGGCCCCTTCGGTAGCTAGCACCCCCCCGATGGGTAAGCCATAACCTTGGTGGGCATCCGGCATCAGGGCAGCCGCCCGTGCTACCGGGAGTTTGGCCGCGATATGAATCTGGTCTAGCGCCCCCCGCTCGATGCCCTTCGCGCCGTAAATGTTCACGGGGAGCGCTTCTTCGCGCAGGCGCGGCTTTTGAGGCGCATTAGGGTCGGGCGCTTCAGGCTTGAGCAGGTGGGCCGTCTCGCCCAGAATTTGGTGTCGATAATAGGCCTCCGGGCGCTGCAATACATCTTGCAGCAGTTGCAGCTTGGCCTCGCGCCCTTTCTTGGCAAATTTGTCGTGCGACATCGCCTTCAGCGCCGCCTGAGAAGCCTCAGACGACTCAAAGCCGATACGCAGCAGGTGTTTCTTTTTGATTTTGGCCATTGGATCATTCGTCGTTTGATAGGCGGCCTTCGCAATAGAGGCCGTCGATTCCAAAGCAGGAATTTCGATTTGTTCAACCTTAGTAACAGTCGAAAAATAACCTCCCTTTTTCCATTTTAGGCAAAGAAATACA
>CAYVAP010000595.1:0-3517 GCA_964449365.1 uncultured Bacteroidia bacterium | reverse complement strand
AACCCAGAATTCCAGCGTTTTGAAAAATCACAAATCTTGGGTTGCTGAACTATAGGTTTTTGTATTATCATGAATATTCAACAAGATGCTTATTCAGAACACTCGCAGCTTCGGCCTTCGCGATCCCTGGGTCTTCGGCAGACGGTCCATCGATTTCTACTCATAGATCCGGATACGGCCTGGCGCGAAAAATATCGGCAGGAACTAGTTCGCCTAGCTGATCGGTATTGCTCGTATTGGGAAGTAGAGGGAGTCGACAGCGCCGATGCAGCGAGGAATGTTCTGAGCAAGCTTTCCGTAGATTGTATCCTTTCCGAATACCGACTGCCTGATCAAGATGGGCTCACCCTGATGAGCCAGTCGGTATTGGCTTTCGAGCCTCGCCCGGCGTTCATCATTTGTACTGATCATGGCTCCGAAACCGTGGCTGTGCAGGCCCTCAAGCTTGGGGTGGCCGACTATCTGGTCAAAGCAGACTTGACCCCGGAGGCCCTGTTTCAGGTGCTCACCTGGACCGTGGCAGACCATCAAAATCAGCACGAAATCCGACGTCAGCGTCTTCTTTTGCGCCGCAAAAACGAAGAGCTTCGCGAGCAGAAAGCGCAACTGGAAACAGCCCTGGCCACCATCGCCTCAGACCATCAGCACAAGTCGCGCGAGTTGGAAGAGGCACGCAACCTACAAATGGCCATGCTGCCGCAGCATCAGCCCGACTTACCACAGGTGCGTGTGCAAGCCTATATGCACACTGCCTACGAGGTAGGGGGCGATTATTACGATTTCGTCGAGTTGGGCCAAGATCATTGGCTCATCGCTATCGGCGACGCGACAGGACACGGCTTTCGCTCGGGCATCGTGGTGGCCACCGTCAAGAGCTATTTTCACCTCATGGGGAGCCAGGTGCCCCCAGCAGATCTGCTACTGCGCATTTCAGAGGGCATCCGCGCGCTTACCTTGCGCCACATGTACATGGGTATTTGTCTCATCGAGCTCAAGGGTCGGCAGGCATCGGTCTACGCCACGGGTATGCCCCCGCTCTTTCACTATCAGGCACAAAAAAATAAGGTGAGTACCATTCGCAAGCCAGGCATGTATCTGGGCTCCTCTCTGCCCATCAATCAAGAGCCTACCGTCTTCACTCTCGACCCCGGCGACCTGCTCATGGCTATGACGGATGGGCTGCCAGAACTGATCGATCGGCATCATCACGAAAAAGGCTATGAGGTCATCCGCGAAACCTTCCATCAAAATCACGAGCAGGATGCCCGGCGGATCCTGTATCACTTCATCGGGCTCAGCAAAAAGTGGGTGGAAGAGCAGGAAGTCAAAGACGACCTGACCCTGATGTTGCTGCAAGGTAAGTGAAAGGCTCATGCCTCCGACCCCTCACATTGAGCTATCAGCCAGGCAGCCTGGCTCAGAGGCTGGGTGTTGTGGATAGCCGCCAACAGCCGCCTTACCTTTTCAGGACTGCGCGCCATTTCGCGCAGGTGTAGCAAGCGCCGCAGCAACTTGATCAGATTCAAGAGACCGTTGCGCTGTGCGATGGGCAGCTCCCGATTGCGTCGTAGCCATTGCTCAAAGGCCCGCATCACATCTACCAGCGAGAGCCACTCTTGCTGTTCTTGAGACATCTTTAGCAGCAAGGTGCGCACCTAGATGGTAAAGGACACCTGGTAGAAAAGCCGCCCCAGATACCACGTATGAAGAACTCTCCACGTTCCCTCTTCACAACAAAAATGCCTCGACGTGGTCGCTCTCTGGGTCGATTTCTACCGAGACATGCTGGTGAATGGTGGTCGCCAACAGTAGGCCAGTCATGTCGGCTGCAATGGGGAGTTGTCGGTGGCCGCGATCGATCAGCACTGCGGTTTGAATAGACTTAGGCCCGGCTTGTAGCAAAATGGCGACCACGTTGAGCATGGTCGAGCCGGTGTAGAGCACGTCGTCTACCACAAGAATGGCTTGATCTTTTAGCTCGGCCAGGTCGTCGAGATCCAGGTCGATGCCCAGCCCGTCGGGCTGCCGATCGAGGTGTGCCTCCACTAAGCGAATGTCGAGGTCGCTGATTTCTCGCAGCAGCTCTACCACTCGATGCGCCAGATAGCCCCCCCGCTCGTCGATGCCTATGACGGTGAGCTGGGTCTCTAGATAGTTGCGCTCGAAAATTTCGTAAGCCATGCGTCGCAGGCGGGTCTGGATGGCCTCGGGGCCAAGGATGCAAATTTTGCTCATGAGAAAAAAAGGTCGGTGAGCCAAAGCACCCGCTCAAGGTACAGTGATGCAGGCAAAACAAAAAGCGCTCGCCAGATGATCTCGATGCCACGAATGGCAAAAAGATTTCGTTGAGAGAAGGAAAGTGGTGCTCGTATGGCTAACCAAGTAGCCTTAGGCAAGGTATAATCAACCGAGCGGGGCGGCAGGCCACCGCGATAAGAACTGTTGTGACCATTCCGTTTTTGGGTGTTACGCCCCTATTGGTAAGGTTCTGATTATCAGATAAAAACGCTTCATGATAGGTTGCCAGTCACCCCCTGTGTCCCCCTCAAGGGAGATCCCTTCTTCGGTTGAGCGAAGCTCAATCCTGTCTGAAGGCCCCCTTGAGGGGGCTATGGGGATGAAAAGAGCCGCAGAAACCAGCCCTCGAAAACGGAATGGTCAGACAAATTGCTGATCACGAATTTCAAATTAAATCCACTAGGAATTTCCTCGTCCATGCGACCTCGGGGCGAAAAACAAGGCTTGGTAGAAAGCCGGGTGATGATCAACTACAAGGTAGAGCTGAGCGTCCTACGTCAGCGGCTACCTAGGCCTTTTCGTCCCCGCAGCGTGAGTGGCTACGGCATGGCGGGCTTCGATCTATTTCGGCTGGCCCCCACGGGCTTGTGGCGGCGCAAGCCCAGTTTGCTGGCCGTCCACCGCATCGAGGCCGAGGCCGATTTTGAAGGGAGTCGCCTGGCTGGTGCCTACGTGCTGCGCTGCGACGTTCCGCCGGGCTTGCGCAGTCGGGCCTTTAGAGCCTTTTTTCCTCACGTGATGCACACCGCGCGCCTGCATTGGGAAGAAACCGAGGCGGGGCAGCATCTGCTGCGCATAGGCCGAGAGCAAGAGCCTTGGATTCAGGTCCGCGCCCACGAAGGTAAGCGCTTTCCCTTTGACTCAGTCATGGGTGAGCTAGAAACAGCGAGCAACTTTTTCGCCAAAAGCCAAGTCTGGTTTGCTCCGCGCTATAGCCACACCCTCTTCGAACAGCGGCGCTGGGCTTTTTCGCCCTGGGAAGTACAGCCCCTCCTGATCGATGGGCTGGAAGCGCCGTATTTCCGCAAGATTATGCGCTTTCCCAAGGGCGCATACTTCTTTGATCATGCCCTCCTGCTCAAAAACCTACACTATCAGGTAACGCCGCCCGTGGAGCTGATCGCCCCTCGCCCCATGCGCCTGCTATTCGGCGATCATAGCTAACTGGACTTTTGACACTCAGCGCTACCTTCCGTATTTTATAAAACATTGATAACCA
>CAYVAP010000594.1:0-3523 GCA_964449365.1 uncultured Bacteroidia bacterium | reverse complement strand
GTACTCTTCTAATTCGTAGGACTCCTTAAATCCTAATCTTGTACCTTCTTTGAGGTCATATATCAAATCGACATCACTCTCATCGTGAAAAGTATTGGTCAAGTAACTCCCAAAAAGTCCTATCCGGGATATATTGAACCTTTTCTCTAAGGTTCCCCTATTCTCTTTTATCTTCTTGATTATCTGGTCTTTATCCATTCTGTCTTAAACTTTTATAGGGATAAGATATTCATTTTTTGATTCAGTTGCACACCACGGAAGGTAAATGCTATACCTGACCACCTTATACCCTTATTCCCCTGACCGTTCATGTAGGTGAGTTACCCAAGCTGCGCAGAGCCAACCACGGCTATCTGCCTGGAATGAACGGCACACTTTGCGTTTGGGTAAGGGATGAGCATCATTCAAAATAGCTCTCTGAAGCGCAAAAAGGTACATTTTCCGGGTCGAAACTAATGGCTAGTGGAACGAGTTCGATGTTCGTAATCAATTTTTCGTAGTTAGGAGAGCTGGTAAACAGCTTATTAGGGCTAGGCTAAATGGTCAGCCATCCTACTGGACATGAGCCTTTGGAGCGTTCGTTTTTGGACAGGATGGACAAAATCGCCAGGATAGCTTTTCGGGACTTATGGTCCTGTGAATCCTGAAATCTTGTCTAAATTGTCCAATGATATCCAGTAGCATGTGATCACGTACTTTGTTCCAAATCACCAGGCGAATTCGAACTACATAGAAAATATTATATTTTCCAGATTTTCTTTTCGGCTGTTAGCGGAACGAGTTCGAAGTTTGTAGTCATTGGTTCGTAGTTGGGATAGCTGACAGACAGCTTATTAGGACTCGCGGTTGTAGAACGAACATCCTACTGGACATGAGCCCTTGGGGCGCTCGTTTTTGGACAAGATGGGCAGGATTAATAAGATGGCTTTCAAGTGTTTATGATCCTGCAAATCTTAAAATCCCGTCTAGATGGATCAATGACGTCCAGTAGCACGAATTGACCATCCGAAATTCGCATAAAGCACTGACCATCAATTTTTCAGTTACAAATTGCTGATCGCGAATTTCGAATTAAATCCATTAGGCTAAATGATCGCGTTACTTAGTAACAGTGAACAATTAACATGGATCAATGAACAGTATAAACCGCTGCTCATCAAGGCATTCGCCTTTCAAAAGGGGGAAGTTATTTTTCTCACGTTACTTAGCTCTGGGGGCGCTAGTCAAACAAAAGCCTTGCTCTGTAAGTTTTTGTACATATTCCACCATTTATATGATCGGTAACCTTCACCTCCGCTATCGCGGCCGTATAGCCCCAAGCGATTTAAATTCCTTGCGCCAAGAAGTCGAAGAGATTTGTAGCATTCAGGGCTGGCCCTACCAAATCTGGGACGAGAGCTGGTCGGAGTCAGATTCTCCGCCAAAAAGCCTGCGAGGTATTTCCTTTACTACCTGCCCCGGTGCAGAGATGGTTTGGCTGACCTTTCAATCCGATGGGGTGCTCCAATCGCTGATTTCGAGGCTAAACCCTACCTTCGTGGGAAAAGAGACCGACGTACCTTGGCAGCGCATGCGCATTCGTCTCGACGAGGCTGCGATTCACCTCTCTGTTTGTCGCCTGCTACGGTACCTTTCTACTCAGTATTTCGAGCTCTTTGAAGTGCAAGATGAGTCAGGGTATTGGCAACACGAAGACGAGGCTCGGCTTTCTCAGCATCTAAAGGCAGCAGAAGGAGAGCTACGTCATGAGCGAATGGCAGAGATGCAGATACCCTTTGGATCTGCTTCGAGCTGGGGCGAGGCTTAGTAACAGTCGAAAAATAACCTCCCTTTTTCCATTTTAGTAACAGTGAACAATTAACATGGATCAATGAACAGTATAAACCGCTGCTCATCAAGGCATTCGCCTTTCAAAAGGAGGAAGTTATTTTTCTCGCGTTACTTAGGTAAAGAAATACAACTCTTTGTTTATCAACTTTTTACTCTGCGCCTCTGCGTGAAACAAAAAGGGGAAGTTGTTCTTAGAGCCTTGCTGTTATCGCACCCTCGGCTGACCCGGCGATAAGATGAAGCTAAATTTATAGGTCAATGCCTGCAACAGATAGGCCTCGTGCACACTGGGGCGCCAACTAAGATCGCCTCCTACGCCCATCATGCGATGATCGAGGCTAAGCCACCAGCCATCGGCCCGCTCTAGCTCGTAGGTGTGGCGCGCGCGGGTGAGGTTTTCCAAAGAGTAAGGCTGCACCCCAAATTGAAAAGGCTCTCCCACCGCCGTTACCGTCAAGGGTTGACCTTGACGGCCCCGCAGCGTTAGCTGCTCGACCTGCGAGCGGTTTCCATTTTCCTGAGGCTTGATGTATGGGGTATGCAATTCCGCTAAGTCGTATTGGTACTGATCGATCAGGGCCCCCGCCAGCCGATCAGGGTAAGTCTCGAAGGGGCCAGCCCCCAACCAACTGGCGGTTTGATATCTGGGGGAAAGCTTCATACGAAGCCCCACGCGAGGCAGGGGTAGCTCATCGTCTCGCTCGAGGTGCACATCCAGCTTGATGCGGCCGTCTGCCGCGATGCGATAGGTCAGTTGATAGTCAAAGGTAATGCCATCTCCTTGCCATTGGCCGGGCGTCTGTACTGCGATGGTATCCGGATGCAGGCGAAAAGCTAGTACCTCTCCAGGCTGATGCACTAGCTGATCGAGTTTCGCCTGACGCCAACGCTTGGCGTAGCTCTTGATGGCGGGGTTGCCGCCCTCATCGTTGTCTGTTGGAGCCCGCCAAAAGCTGAGCTGTGGCCCTTCGGTCAGCATAGACTCTCCGCGATAGCTCCAGCCGAGGCAGTCGCCTTTTTTTCGATCAAACACCACCACGAAGTCTTGCCCTTGCACCACGATACTATCGGTGGCTTCGGAGATGCTCAGGGTCGAATCGCCACCCGCCGAAAGAGGCCGGAATGCGGGTGGTTGATGGCTCCGCGCTAGCAAAAACTGCTCATGGGCTACCTCGTGGCCTTGGGGAGCCCAGGTAGTTTGGCGGCGCAGCGATACGCGCAGCGTGAGCCAATAGCTTTGGCCCGCGCCCGGGGCCAACTCAGGAATCGGTAAGTCGAGCAGGGTATCTCGCTGAGGCCCAACGCCTAACTGGCTGATGGTGCCTTCCTGCAAGGTGCGTCCTCTTTCGTGCAGCCGCCACTGCAGGCGATAGGGGCTGAGATCTTGGAAAAAATGCTGGTTGTGAAGGCGAATCTTGCCTGCCCGCAGATCTTCTACCGAAAAGCGCAGCGGTTGCTGTACGTACTTGATGGTCTTGAGCGCGGGCTTGGGGCGGCGGTCAGGGAAAACGATGCCATTGAGACAAAAATTGCTGTCGGGCGAGGCATCGCCCCAATCGCCACCGTAGGCAAAATACGGTTTGCCCTGCTTGGTGAGCTTGAACAAGCCCTGATCTACCCAATCCCACACGAAGCCGCCTTGCATCTGCGGATAGCGAGCGATGGTATCCCAATACGCCTGAAAGTTGCCGTT
>CAYVAP010000593.1:0-3530 GCA_964449365.1 uncultured Bacteroidia bacterium | reverse complement strand
TTTGGGGCGCTTGTTTTTGGACAAGATTGACAAGAATGGACAAGATTAACAAGATTGGCGGGATTAATGGGATGGCTTACAGGTGCTTATGATTTTGGAAATCCTGAAATCCTGCCTAAATCGACGAGGTCTCACCTATATGAACGGTCAGGGGGTATGAGGGAATAAGGTGTAAGGGTATCAGGCACTTTGGTCAGCCCCCCACATATTGGCTCACTCAGTGGCCGCCCAAGCGGCTAAATTTACTTTCAACCTTGAACTTTAAACCCCGAAACTAATGATTAGTCCGACCATCGAGTTTTTATTCGTACTTTTAATGGCGAATCAATCACTCAGAGCGAAGCTTTGCCACCTATCCACTACATCCATCGCCCCACAGGCGAGCAGCGCATCGAAAGTCCTCCTGGCGAGGGGTTTCTGAAATTTTTGTATCACCATCCGCTGGGACCCTTGGCGGTAGAGCTGTTGGTCAAGCGACGCCTGCTCTCGGAGGTCTATGGTCGCCGTATGCGCAGCTCTGAATCAAAAAAGCAGATCCGGCGCTTCATCGAGACCTATCAGGTGGATGAGGCGGCGTTTCTGAAGCCTACGGATCAGTTCGAGTCCTTCAACGATTTTTTTATCCGGAAGCTCAAGCCGGAGGCTCGCCCGCTGGCCGAGGGCTTGGTCTCGCCTGCCGATGGCAAGGTGCTGGCTTTTCCCAAGGTGAGCGCCCTCAATGAGTTCTTCGTCAAGGGGCATCGCTTCACGTTGCATGCCTTTTTGGGCGATCGCAAGCTGGCCGAGCGATATCAAGATGGACCGCTGTTCGTAATTCGGCTGGCTCCGCCTGATTATCATCGTTTTCACTTTCCCTACGCGGGTACGCCTAGCGAGTCTCAGTCCATTCCCGGTGGCTACCTCTCGGTGTCGCCATACGCCACGCGGGTCGATTTTGCGAGGGTTTTTACCGAAAACAAGCGGGCCTTCACCCTGCTGCAAACCCTCGACCAAGGACAGATCCTGCTGGCTCCGGTCGGAGCCACCATGGTGGGTAGCATCGTGCATACCTACGCGCCCGAGCAGCCAGTGGCCAAGGGTGAAGAGATGGGCTACTTTGCCTTTGGCGGCTCCTGCTTGATCATGCTGCTAGAACCCAATCAGGTAAAAATCGACGAGGACTTGATGGCCAATACGGCCCGAGGGCTAGAAACGACCGTGCAGATGGGAGAGCGTTTGGGAAGCGCACCGATGTGAACGGTATGTGGAATACGACATGGCCAGCAGTAGTTTCAACTACAGGTGGTTATCAGCGTTCACCTATATGAACGGTCAGGGGTATAGGGGAATAAGGGTATGAGGTGATCAGGCACAGCGTTTACTTACCGTTCCTCTTGGCTCACTCAGTGGCCGCCCAAGCGGCTATTGCTTCCAACTACGAACTCGTTTCACTAGTGGTACAAAGCCATGAAGTTGGTTTTCCCCGAGAAAGCAGCTACTTTGCTTAGCAAAGTACACTGCTTTTTGTTTACCCCCACAGAACCTACCATTCACTATGTCTGATCCGCGCGAACCATTGCAGCAGTTGTCGGAGATCCGCAGCCTGATGGAGGCTTCGACGCGATTCGTGTCTCTCAGCGGCCTCTCCGGGGTGGCCGCCGGGGTAGTAGCCCTCGTAGGGGCAGGCTGGACCTATGCCTACCTGCGCCGTGAAAGCATCCTGCGCGAGCTGCTGCCGCGGCAGGTGTTCATGGCGAGCATGGAGCAGTACTATACCCTGGTGGGCATGGCACTGGTGATTTTGCTGGCGGCACTGGGAGGGGCCATCTTCTTTACCGTGCGTAATTCCAAGCGGCAGGGCAAGCCCATCTGGACCCGAGCTTCGCAGCGCCTGCTGATCAACCTCCTGATTCCCCTGGCGGCGGGGGGGTTCTTCTGTCTACAACTGGCCTGGTACGGCTTTAGTGGCATGGTGCCCGGGGCTACGTTGATCTTTTATGGCCTGGCCTTGCTCAACGCGGGCAAATACACCCTGCGCGAAATTCGCCTACTCGGTATTTCTGAGGTAGTTTTGGGGCTGATAGCCACTTGGGTGCTGGAGTACAGCATCATCTTTTGGGCTCTGGGCTTTGGCGTACTGCATATCGTCTATGGCCTGATCATGTATCAGAAATACGAGCGGTGAAAGACCTGATCGACAGACTCAACAACAAATTCTTCGAAAGCCGGGTACGTCTTGGGGTCATGTCTATGCTCATGGTCGAGGATTGGGTTCACTACAGCGAGATCAAAAAATCTCTCGAACTTACCGATGGCAACCTCGCCACTCACCTCAAGCTGCTGCGCAACAACGAGCTGATCGAGGAGAAAAAGGAGTTCATCAACCGTAAGCCCCACACTACCTACCGTGCCACCGACAAAGGCCGCGAAGAGTTTGCCGCGTATTTGGATGCCTTAGAGGAGTTGATCAAGCGGCAAAAGTAATAGGCAATTTGACATGCGACATTCGCAATCAGGCTCCCCTAACTGCGACTCTCGAATGATCGATTTCTGATTTCTTACGGGCTGACCAAATTGATGCTTACGTTGGCATAAAAGGGATTGTCGGCCTGATTGAGCGTAGCGAAGGGTTGATCGCTACATGAGTGATCAGCCCAGCTTGCGAGCCATGTCCCGATACTGCGCGCCATTGCATGCGAGGCCGTTGTGCCCCGTCTAGTGCCTTCGGAATTAAGTAATTAACCATTCGAAATTCGCATAGAATCCTGACCAGCAGCACTCACCTATATAAACGGTCAGGGGTATAAGGGAATAAGGTGTAAGGGTATCAGGCACTTTGGTCAGCCCCTACATATTGGCTCACTCAGTGGCCGCCCCAAGCGGCTAAAATTACTTTCAATTCCGAATTCCGAATGCAAAGCACTAGATCGCCTTCGATCTTAGCGGGTACTGGCGTAACGCCGTGAGCCTGAGCCCATATAGTGCATTTCGACTGATTTTTGTCATCTGGCAATTGCCTTCCGTGTTAGGTATCACCCGGAAGGGGCACAGAAAAACCGCTGCTCGCTTGATTGGTACCAGCGGACAGCGGTTCTAACGTGCAAACGAGTCGATCGGCAGAGAGGCCTCTACTCGATATCGATGGAAATAATTTTGCGGCGCCCTTTCTTGTCGAGCAAAAAGCGCTCGCGGTAGAGCATGTAGGCTGCCTCGCCCACGTCTCTGAGGTACACGTAGTTGAAGCCACCGTTGAACACCGCTCCCAGGCCGGGTACCAGGCCCACAGCCTTTTTGGTGATGGTGCGCTCCACGATCTCCTTGATGATGTAGCGCGAGACAAAAGTGGTCGCCCCGCGGCTAAATTGCTTGGTGGTGTAGTCGCCCATCACTGCGCCATACACGTCGCTCATGCGACCCGCTTCGAGGTCTTTGAGTTCGGAGAGCGCTCGTTGCTTCTGCACCTTTTCGGCTGAGGTTGCGATCTTGAAGACCTGCATCTTGTATTGCATCTCATAGGCTTTCTCGGGTGCCGTCAATCCTGCGGCGCGGGC
>CAYVAP010000592.1:0-3539 GCA_964449365.1 uncultured Bacteroidia bacterium | reverse complement strand
GGTCGCAGATTTTTTCGCAGATCAAGGCGGAAAATCCGAGCTTGGCGAGCCAAGTCGCGAGACGGTGGGATAAAGGGCCCCGCCGACGAGCTTCCAACGCCGAGATGCGGAAAAAGATGCAGCGATCACCCATCATTCGGGAGTTGACAGAGCACTAGTACCCGCTCGATACGGGTACCCGCATCCTAAACATTGACTTAGGGGCAGAAAAGCTACTGGCTGCCCAACGAGGAACTGAGAAAATCGCCATCGAAATCAAGCGCTTCGGCGGTCCGTCGCCAATGACGGAGTTTTACCAAGCCTTGGGCCAGTTTGAGGTATATGAGGAGTTGTTGGGTTACACCGAAAAGGATCGCTTGTTGTACTTGGCCATTCCCGAAAACACTTATTACTCCTTCTTCCAGGAGACCTTGACCATGCGCATGATCGAGAAATTTCAAATCCGCTTGCTGGTATTTGGCGTAGAATCAACGGAAATCGTGCTATGGAAAAAGTAACCCAGTATCAAGAAATCGTGAGCCAGTTGCTACGCGAGATTGCTTTCGCTGGCCGCAAACCCGAGGACCCCATTCAGGCCCACGTGGTCGAGGATCGGGAAAAGGGGCATTTTTTAGCCTTTGTGGATGGCTACCGTGGGCAGCGCCGAACCTATGGCATGTTTGCGCACGTGGACGTGTTGCCATCGGTCAAGGTGTATGTGCGGCACGACGGCACCGAGGTGGTGATCGCTGAGCGATTAGAGGAGCGGGGCATCCCCAAATCCGATATCGTGCTCATGTTTCACGCCCCCATTCAGCGCGAAGACTCGGCCTATGCCGTGGGCTGATTTCCCTACCGATACACGCATCACCCCATGGATAAATAGCCCACTATCGCCATAGCGCAAAAACGCCATCAGCGTCCACCTCGACCTCAAGGGCGACAAAATCTGGATCCAAGCCGATGGGACGGACCTGATTTTGGCCGAGCCGTTGGTGGAAAAGGGGGTGCCCAAGGAGGATATCGTGTTGGCTTTTCATGCGCCGTATCGGCGGCCTTATACGGGGTATGCGGTGGCGTAATACCTTGGGCCCGAAGGCGGATCCGGCGACGGGGAGCTGCTCTACCAAGGCGTACCCGAGGGCATCGTGGGGGTGGAGCGCTCGCATACGGCGGGATATCTTCAGGGAAAGGTGAGTACAGAACAACGGGCATGATCGGTGCCATCATCGTATGAAATCGCTGAAACTTTTTCGTAACTTCCCTTATGCAACCAGAGCCCTCCGCCATACAAATCTTGCCCCAGCGCCTCATCACCGTGAGCGAGTACGACCAAATGGCTCTCCATGGGATTATTGGCGATGATGAGCGGGTGGAATTGCTGTGCGGCAAAATCATCCCCATGAGCCCCATCGGAAAGCGGCACGCGCTGTGCGTCAACCAGTTGAATCAAGTCATTTTGCCGAGTTTGGGCGATCGCGCGGCCCTGACGGTGCAGAATCCCATTCAGATTGACGACTACACCGAGCCAGAGCCAGACCTGGCCCTCATCCAGGCTCCTCTGACGCGCTATGCCGATCATCACCCGCGACCCGAAGAAGTGTATCTCGTGATCGAGGTGGCAGATACTACGCTGCAAAAAGACCGGATGGTGAAACTGCCGCTCTACGCAAAGGCTGGTATTCCCGAGTGCTGGATTGTGAATTTAGAAGGAAAGGCGATTGAAGCGTACCGCGAACCGGAAGAAGACAGCTACTTGCACAAGCAGACGCTGCGGGCTGGAGAATCGCTATCGTTGCCCCTAGGCCTAGGGGAAGTGGCTGTGTCGGAGGTGCTGCTGGGGTGAGCGCCGGCGGGAAGGGGCTTTGGATACAAGCAATAGCATGAAAAAGAAATCAGGTAAGCTGTATCAGGAAAAGATCGAAAAGCATAGTGGGTTTTATCGAAGCTGGCATGGTGTCATTCCTGCGCTGCGAAAGAGGTATTATTGGGTGTCTGATCGTCAACTAGAAGGAGATGCACCCAAACGCTTCGTGCATGTGTATGAGTACGGTGAGGGAAGAAAGGATCAGCCAAAGAAGTGGCCGGGGCATTTGGCAAAGGTTGGGCATAAATGGTATCCTTGTGAATCGATCACGGAGTATCTGCTGAATCAGATCGGGAAGGTACTGGGCCTGAATATGGCAGCATGCCAACTGCGATTAGCCGGGAGTCAAATCCGGTTTTTGAGTAAGTACTTTCTTCATCCGGGTGAGATTTTGGTGCACGGGGCCGAAATCTATGCAGGCTACTTTGAGGATGAAGAGTTTGTGCATCAAATCGAAGCGGAAAATATGGCGAAAGAGTTTTTTACCTTTCAGGTGGCGGAGGAGGCCATCAACCATATGTTTCCTGAGCAGGCGGAAGAACTAATGTGGCAGTTGGTGCAAATGCTGGTTTTTGATGCGCTTACGGGCAATAATGACCGATATTTCTACAACTGGGGTGTCATCACGCACATCGAAAAAGAAGATTTCGTCCCTCATTTTTCCCCTATCTTCGATACTGCTAGAGGGTTATTTTGGAACCGTCCAGAGTCAGCATTGAAAAAGATCGAGCGTCATCCGAATATGCTAACCAAGTACATTGAGAAGGCTCAGCCCAAATTCGGATGGGAAGGCGAGGAGGACACTAACCATTTTCGGCTCGTAGAGTTAATTCTTCAGCATGAACCTCGATTTAGGCCCAATTGTCTGGCTTTGTTGGAAGCAGATAAACTCGGCGCTATTTTTGAATTGCTATCGAGAGATTTTATCCGTTTATTAAGTGAAAGTAATTTTAGCCGCTTGGGGCGGCCACTGAGTGAGCCAATATGTGGGGGCTGGCCTGTGCTGAAGCCTCCTACGCCCCTTTCATATAGGTGAGGCGTATGAAGCTGGTGCGTGAATGTATCCACCAACGCTGGAAGCGCCTTCAATCTATTGCACGTCCATACCTATGATCAAAAAGTGGTGGCATAAGCTCTTCAAAAGGGAGGCTCACGAAGGCATCGAAACGCCTACGGGGGTGAATGCTCGTTTTGTGCTGGCTTATGATGACCTAGAGATCGGTACGCTGACCCTGCGTGAGGGAGAGTGGGTGTTCGCCTACTCTGAAGCCTTCAAAGCGCAGGGAACCATCAAGCCGTTGATCAACTTCCCATCGAAAGAGAAGGTGTACCGCTCAACGGAGCTATGGCCCTTCTTCTTGCACCGCATCCCCGGTATGGGGCAACCTCGGGTGCAAAACATCATCCGTAAGGAGCAGATCGACCCGACCAACCCGGTGGCACTGCTACGGCGCTTTGGCGAGCAGACGATTGCCAACCCGTTTCGGCTAGAAACAAGGTAACCCCTCATCGCTTGGGATGGCAACGATTTCGTTTATAGTGTGTGCACTTTCACTTCCTGGTGCTTATGCACCTCGACCTTAAAGGCGACAAAACCTGGATCCAAGCCAATGGGACGGACCTGATTTTGGCCGAACAGTTGGTGGAAAAGGGGGTGCCCAAGGAGGATATCGTGTTGGCTTTTCATGCGCCG
>CAYVAP010000591.1:0-3554 GCA_964449365.1 uncultured Bacteroidia bacterium | reverse complement strand
AGAGTTGCCCCGCGACCTGGAAGACGCGTTGGAGGAGCAGCCCGATGCGCCTGACCGCTCCTACCTGGACCACGCCACGCAGCAGGGCTTTGGGCCCGAGTATCGCTATCTGGTGGAAATGCTGGCCGGCGACCTGGGCGCGGACGCGACGAACCTGTCCGTGAAGTGGAATGCAGTGGAATTCGAAAACTGGCGCTCGGGCAACAAGGACTACAAGTTTCGGCGCACCTACTACGACCTGATCGACACCTGCATCGCCGCTCAGGTACGCGATGTCATCCAGTTGAATACCCCCATCGTGCGGGTCGAGTATGCAGGGGATCAGGTGCAGCTCACCGATCACGCGGGGCAGGTGTACCAAGCCGAGCAGGTGATCATCACCGTGCCCATCACGGTGCTGCAGGCGGGGGACATCGCGTTTGTGCCGCCGCTGCCGACGGCGCAGACCGAGGCCTTTGAGCGCATCGGCATGGACCCGGCCCTGAAGGTCTTCCTCAAGTTCAGCGAGCGCTTTTACCACGAAAACATCGCCGGGGGCCGAATCTGTGCCGCCTACGCCGATGAGCGCGTCGGCAAAAAGGGCCAGGACCACGTGCTGATGGCTTTTCTGATGGGGCATCAGGCCGAGGCCCTGGCTGCCCTGGGCAGCGAGCAGGCCATGGCCGAGGCCCTGCTGGCCGAGCTAGACGGCATGTACGAGGGCCGGGCCAGCGCCACCTTTCTGGCTGCCCATGTCATCGACTGGACGGCGCAGCCCTACATCCGGGGCGGCTACTCCTACAGCAAGGTCGGCATCGGCGACGCGCGGCAGGTCGCGGCCCAGCCGGTGGCCAATCGCCTTTTCTTCGCCGGGGAGGCGATGAACACCCACGGCCACCACCAAACGGTGCATGGGGCGATGGAGAGCGCGGCCGCGCAGGTGGAGGCCATGTTGCGTGACCGAATGGCTTGATCGCCTTAGCTTTGCCGCTTTTTCCCTATCTTGATCTCAGAAAATCTGACCTATCAGTACTTCCCGCTACTTAGACCAGCGCTCGATCGAATATCCATCTTCTGACGGCAAACCCTTGGCTGATGACACCCTCCAACTCCGCTGGATCGTGTACCTCTACAGCAATTTGCAGTGGTGGTTTCGCGACCAAAACGTCTTCATTGCCGCCGACCTACTCTGGTATCCCGTGCAAGGCGAGCCCCGCATCACCCAGGCTCCAGACGTGATGGTAGCCTTTGATCGTCCGGATGGGGACCGGCTGTCTTACAAGCAGTGGGAAGAGGAGGGCATCGCGCCTCAGGTGGTGATCGAGGTGCTGTCTTTTTCCAATCACACCCTGGAGATGATCGAAAAGCAGCACTGGTACGCACGCTACGGCGTGCAGGAATTCATTATCATCGACCCGGAAGCAAAGCGCTTTGTGCCCATGCTGCGTGAAGGCGAGCATCTGGTGCAGTCGGATTTTCCGCCCGTCAAATGGCAAAGCCCTCACTTGGGCCTGTGGCTGCACTGCGAAGACGAGGACCTCAGGGTCCTTTTTCCCGACGAAACGCCCTTCAAGACCCTGACCGAAAGTCAGCTGGAGGCGGAAGCGCAACGCAAACGCGCCGAAGCCGCTGAGGCAGAGCTGGAGCGCCTGCGGCAGTAGCTGAAGGAGCAGAAAAAATAACGAGCAGAGCGGGGTGCCATCAGTTTGCGCTATGCATGGGGGCATGAAGTACAGGCGCATCTCCGACTCGCAGATCACCATGTCGCAGCTCATGCTGCCCTCCTATTCCAACGTGAGTTTCGGTTTTTTACACCTGATTATGAGGCGATTACAACAATTATCCGCACTCGTTTTTTCAAAAAGTCAGTATATTATGCCATAATCGTTGACTGGGTTAGCCAGATAGGGTAAATATCTCATGATTTGGGTATTGTGAAGGTTGTATAGCCATTATTTTTAGGAGTTAACCCGAAACTCACGTTAGGTAAGAATTTAGCGACGGAAGCACTAGGTTTCTAGACCCAGTGCGGCGTTGGGACAGCCACCCTTAGCCTACGCCAAGTTTACCCAGAAATGATGCAGGCGAATTTTACCCGATTCGCGCGGGTGGGTAGAGGTGAAGCGTGCTACCGACATGTCATCACTGCGATGCAAGTGTAAGTGCTCTCTGGTCCGCCAAGGCAATGCTGACGAGGAATCTTGCTGGCTCAGGTCTTGAATCCAGCCATTGATTTTGTCTTCCCAATGGGCAAATGTATCGCTTTGTACGTAGCCGATCAGACCACCTCGAGCCACGGCTCGCCCGTGTACTTGCGAACGAAAGCGCTCGATGCCGCCGTTTTGTGAGTACCCAACCACGTATTCCCGCTCGCGGTTGTGAAGCAGGTTACGATCTAGGCGCTTGGCCTCGAAGACCATAATCACTTTTCGCTCAGGCTGAGGCTGTCCTTGCATTTGGACTTTGCGCTGAGTCAGAATCGCGAAATCCCCGCGTGGACTGTTTCCTTTGGCCTCAGTCTCCATGTGCTCCTTGTCGAAAATGAACGGCTCGTAATCACGCCTAACTTTCAACAAGTTGACGAGTCGCTGGGTCAGGCCGTTTTCATTTTGGATGGGTTCCGCGTGGTCTCGTTGTTCTGCCGCAAAGGTAGGTAAATGCCGTGCAATGAATGCCAAGATGCCTTCGTAGGACAAATGAGGCAGCTCATCCAGTCGCCCAGTGCTTGGGAATATTTTACGGTGGTTGTCGCTGAGCATGAGATCAATAGCCTTGAGCCACCAGATCGGCGAAAGTCTCATCGGCGTCGCGCAGGGCGACCGAGCGCAGCCAAAAGCGCTTTTGGTTGGGCTTGATCAGGTAAATGAGGTTGTGTTCGTAGAGGCGTAAGATGCGGTTAAGCCGCAGGCTAGGTTGCGGCTGGGCGTAGATCAACTGCCGCAAGTGGGCCTCGGCGGCGTCGAAATCGTCGAATTCGATGCGAGGGGCTTCGCCGTAAAAAAATGGGAAGATGATGAAGCTCTCGGTCCGCAGCGGTACGGCAGGCTGAAACTGCTGATAAACGCTGTTCATCACCTGGCAGAAGGTGGTAGCGAATTGATCGAGCAGTTCGTCCTCGGAGGGACCAAGGGGCTGAACGGCTGGGGCTTTTTCACCTAAGCGGCGGAATTCGACCCCATGATTCATTACGTCTTCTAATAAGAGGATTTCAGTTTCGCTCAAGTCCAGTTCGGATAGATCTGCGGGGTATGGCAGGTTGAGAATGTCCTGCTTGAGCAGCGCCGACATGCGGCCAATCAGCAGGCGAGAGCTAGTAATAGCCGCCCAGAACGCAGGCAGTTGGTTGCCGCGTAGATAGGATTCGAGGCGCTGCAATTCGGGTAAATCTTCGATGGGGGAGTGGATGCCGATGATTTCTTTCCCGAAGGACAAAAACTCAAATACCAATGCAACTGGTATAGAACCTTCATCGAGAATCTCTTTTATTAGCAAATGAGGAGGGGTATAAATTTCTCGGCGTCTAGTTCTACTTTAAGACCTCTATCTTACTGAGAATCAGCCTTTCGATATTTCTT
>CAYVAP010000590.1:0-3560 GCA_964449365.1 uncultured Bacteroidia bacterium | reverse complement strand
AATTCCTACTCTCTATGAGAGGGGAGACGAAAACCATGCGTCAAAAGTCCAGTAAATAATTAACCATTCGAAATTCGCATAGAATTCTGACCAGCAGCATTTTCAATTACGAATTACTGATTACGAATTTCGAATGCGAAGCACTACGAGCTTCGAACTCGTTCCAGCAGGCATGCAGGTTCACCGCATGGGTCAAGGCCGCGTCTCAATTACCTCGATTGGATCACCTACCCGCAGGGTATCTTCCCCCTCCGCCAGCAAATTCATCCCAAACAGGATGCGATTTCGGCGACTGCGATAGCCCGATAATGTGGCCAGAGGCTCTTTGCCTGCCAGGCCGGTATCAGGATCGACCGTGGTGAGCACACAGCGGGCGCAGGGTTTGACCCCCGCCAGCGTCAGGCTACCCACCCTAAAGCGGGCCCATTGATCTTCGGCGTAAGGCGCTCCTCCCGCAAAAACCAAATTGGGTCGGAAGCGCCGCATATCCACTGGCTCGGCCAGCCGAGTGTTGAGGTCGGCTAGCGAGGCCTCCCCGATGATCAGATAGGGATACCCATCAGCAAAACTGACTACCTCACCTTGCTGGGCGTAGCGTCCATCCACTCGCCGACGGGTACTCTCGGGCATGTATACCAAGTGGCAGGCGATGCCCAATTGCTCGGAAAACCAGGCATCGGCCATCGGACTGACCCACTGACCCCTCACCCGGTCTCCCCACACTTGCACCATCATGGTCTGATCGGTTTCTGGCTCGCCCGATACTTCTAGGGGCACCACATCTTTGGCACGATGGGTGATGATCAGGTCTTCTCCCCGCAAAGTCGGCTGCAGCAGCAGCATTTGCGGAAAACGCCTGGCCGTGATGAATTCTCCGTCGGGACGCACCAGCATCCAGCGGCGGTCGAGGGCCAGTCCCGTACGACTGATTTGCGCTTCTGGCACAGCGATGCCAGCCAGCGATTTGATCGGGTATAGGTACAGAGCAGAAAGATGCATAGCCATGATGGGAAGTGGGGGAAAAGGATCATGCACATAAGAATCTACCATGTGCCTGATTTCATCCCCTCCACCCCCCAGATCCTATCTCTGCTTACGACCTGCGTCGTCCGTTTCTATGGCGGCTACCGCCTCCCCCACCACCTCGGCCTCCGCGACCTCGGTTGGGTTGGTGATCAGAAGCCTCGCGCCGGGCCGCTAGCACTTCTTGTTCGTTCATCGGGTAGGGATGATCATCGACTACCGGAATCTGACGCTTGATCAGCTTGACGATGTCGCGCAGATAGGGTTTTTCTTCCACGTCGCAAAAGGACATGGCGATGCCACTTTCTCCGGCCCGCCCCGTGCGCCCGATCCGGTGAACGTACGTCTCTGGCTCGTTGGGCAGGTCATAGTTGATCACGTGCGAGAGAGCATCCACGTCGATGCCGCGCGAGGCAATATCGGTCGCCACCAGCACCCGGGTGCGACGGCTTTTGAAGTTGCTCAGGGCCTGCTGTCGTGCATTTTGGGACTTGTTGCCGTGGATGGCTTCCGCCTGAATACCGGCCTTGGTGAGCCCCTGGGCGACCTTGTTGGCACCGTGCTTGGTGCGGGTAAATACCAGGGCGGTGTCGATGTCTTCGCTGCTCAGCAAGTGCTGGAGCAACTGCCGCTTTTGTCGTTTCTCTACGTAGTATACCGACTGGTCGATTTTTTCTACGGTGGTGGCTGGCGGGGTCACCTCTACTCTTACGGGTTTGGTGAGGATGCCATTCGCCAGCTCGATGATGGCCGGAGGCATGGTAGCCGAGAAAAAGAGCGATTGGCGCTGCTTCGGGATCACCTTGAGCACCCGACGAACATCGTGTACAAATCCCATGTCCAGCATGCGGTCGGCTTCGTCGAGCACAAAAAATTGCAGCTCATCTAGCTTCACCACTCCCTGACCGATCAGGTCGAGCAGGCGACCGGGCGTGGCCACCAGGATATCGATCCCACGCTTGAGGGTTTGCTCTTGCGGGCGCTGCGATACCCCCCCAAAAATCACGGTGTGGAATAGCTTGAGATACTTGGCGTATTGCTCTAGGCTCTCGCCAATCTGAATAGCCAGCTCGCGGGTAGGCGTCAGGATCAAGGCCCGAATAGGCCGCAGGCCACGGCTGGGGTTCTGCCGAGACAGGTGGTCGAGAATAGGTAAGGAAAACGCAGCAGTCTTGCCAGTGCCAGTTTGTGCGCAAGCCAACAGATCTTGGCCCTTCAGGGCAGGAGGGATGGCTTGAGCTTGGATGGGGGTAGGGCTTTGGTAGCCAGTGTCGGCTATCGCTTTTAGGATGGACTCTTGCAGTCCGAGTTGATCAAATGTCATTCAAAAATGGTTCGGTGACGCACATGGGGCATAGCACCATGAGGCTGAGGAAAGGGAGCGCACTAAACGCACAGCCTGGTCAGATAATAAGGACCGCGTATGAATATCATCTGAATAAAAAGCGCGATCCCGACGCGCGGGGGCAATGAGCGAAAACGGTTCGAAGCTCTTGGTGCAAGGTTTGCAGTTGAAAACCATGATGTCTAGCTGATGACGATCGAGCTGACTGGCAGAAAACTCCGTCCGAAAAGCGCTGGATTGCCCCAACACTCCTGCGTCAGTGCAAGTATACGCAGAATTTCCCAGAAGGGTAGAATTTCTTCGGGTGTAAGGCAGTTTTCCTCCACGCCCCAATATTCGGCTGATGGTGCGCTTCGTTCTGCCGTTCCCGCTCGAAATGGCTCGCAGAGGCTTTGCCACGCAACACACGGCTCCTAACGCTGACACTCCCCGAGGGAGATTTGATGAATTGCCTACAAATGTGTCTACCGCAGATCTTGGTACAGTCTTGGAATCGCTCTTCCCGAGATTGCTACCTATCATCGCCGGCCATGACTTTTTCTACTGTCAAAAGTTTGCCATTGGAACGCAGTAGGTTTATTTTGCTGCAAAGATCACGATCATCTATGCGCTACCCCTTGCTAATTTTAACCTATCTGCTCACCCTACCGCTGATATATGGGCAATTAGCTACTTGTCGGGTAGACTCTGCGGTAACCCTGGAGCAGTGGCTGCCACAGGAAAACCTTTGGGGCCTACGGGTAGAGCGGTACATGCAGTATCAATGGCCGCAACAACTGCGGCAGATCGACACCCACTATCAATCTGGCAGCCAAGCCCCCAGCTTGGCTGAGGCTAGTTTCCGGGAAACCTTTCAGTATGATCGGCAAGGCCGCCTCACCGAGCGACTGCGGCAGCGATACCGCGCCGAAGCAAGCCAATGGCAGCCTGACTGGCGAGAGCAAGTCGTATATGAAGCCAAAGGAACGCAAACCTACCAAAGCGCTCGCTGGCAGGGCCAAGACGCCAAGTGGGAACCACTGACCCTGAAGGTCTATCGAAGGGATGAAGCAGGCCACCTGATCGAAGAACGGCACTATCGGCAAGTAGAAGCAGGCAGGACCAAAGAGCCCCTGCTGCGCTTTGCCTATCGCTATCAGGGCAATACCCAGGTGGAGGCCACGGAGTGGCGCGGCGAGGAGCAAACCTGGCA
>CAYVAP010000589.1:0-3567 GCA_964449365.1 uncultured Bacteroidia bacterium | reverse complement strand
CAGGGCACCCATGCGAGCCTGCTGACCGACGCGGGGCTGTACCGCGAGCTGTATGAAAATCTGGTCAAAGGCGAAGCCACCCGCTGAGCGACCGCGCCAACTTTCTACGCTTATTTTCGTCCATAGCCCTCTAAGACCTTCCAATCCTTTCCCATGGCTGAACATCAAACGCCCATCCTTATCGTTGGCACCTCTGCCGAAGCGCGCATCGCCCTGGAGATCGCCGATCAGCTCGATGTGCTGGTATTTGGCTTTCTCACCGACGATGCCGAGGAGCTAAGTCGCGAGCTGAACGACATCCTCGTGGTGGCTGAGCTAGGCAACCAAGACAGCGATACCCTCCTCGACGACCCCAACGTCAAGATGGTGATCGGAGCCTCCAACGCCGAAGATCGTCGCGATCTCTACGAAGCAGTCAAGGGCCGCAAGCCCGAGCTGATCACCCTGGCCCATCCCCTGGCACGGGTCTCGCAGCATGCAAAGCTCGAAAAAGGCAACTTGCTCTTTGCAGGGGTCATCATCCCCCCCAATGTACTGGTAGGTCGATGCAACTACTTCGGGGCGCACGTCTCGGTGGGGGTAGACACCGAGATCGGCGATTTCTGCACTTTTCACGATGGCGCACGCATCGGCAGCGAGTGCCAGATCGAAGACGACGTCTACGTTGGCCACGGGGCCATCGTTCACCCCGGCGTAAAAATTGGCACCGGGGCCATCGTCGCCGCTGGCGCAGTGGTGATGCAGGATGTGCCGGATGAGACCTCGGTCTTTGGCAACCCGGCCAAGGCAGTGTGATCGCAGGGGTGGTGCCTAGTGCTCTGCATTCGAAATTCGTAATCAGGAATTCGTAATCGAAAGTGCTCTGGCCAATGTCTCATGCGAATTTTAAATGGTTAATTACGAAGGCCCTAGCTACCACCGATCACTGTTTACCGATCCCTGATCATTGATCATTGTTCACTGATCATTGTTCCCTGATCCCATGCCCAAAGCCCTCTTCATCGTCGGATATTGGAACAGCGGCACTACCCTGCTGGTGGATTTACTGCGCCAGCATCCTACCCTCCGGCTGCGCCACGCGCACTACAAGCCCAATCTCGAAGATCGCAGCATCGTGAAGATGCTCCGGCGCATGGACCAGGACTTCATTCGCTTCGAAGCAAACTACCGCCGGGTCAACGAGGAGGGCTTTGCCCACTATCAGGAAGCGGCCTTCGACGCGGCACAAAGGCAGACCTTCCGACGGCGCTTTTGGCGCTGGTACCGGGTGCGGCCATCGCAGTGGCTCCTGCTCAAAAATCCGTGGCTGTGGTTTATGCCCAACTTTTTGCGTAGCAGCTTTGCCGAAGATCAGATGCGCTACCTGATCATCATCCGCAACGGGGCGATGCAAACCGTGTCGAAAGACTACTGGCAGCGCCATACCGACGATCCCGAAGCCAAACTGAGGGCCCGGGCGAGGTTTTGGGTGCGGGCGATGGAATACTTTTACGCGCATTGGCACGGGCGGGATGATGTGTACGTGATGCGCTACGAAGCCCTCTGCAAAGATACCGAGGGTGAAATCCGGCGCTTGTGTACCTGGCTAGGGCTGCCCTTTGCCCCCCTGCAAGCCCATCTGCCCGAGGGACTAAGCAACCGCACAGGCAAATTTGACCGCCTCGATCCCAAACTCAAGGGCGAGGTCGAGCAGATCATCGGCCCGATGCAAGCCCGCCTAGATGGGGATTATCCAGGGTAAGGGAGCAGCGCGTGGCCTGCGCGGCACAGAGAGACATGGTACCAGAACCTCCGCGTGGTCTCCGCGCCTCCGCGTGAAACGCATCGAGCAGCCTGCGCCAGGATCTCCCAAGCCGATTCTCACCCCTGACATTGACCTAGCTCATTCCCTTGCCTCGAAGGGCATGGTACTTTTGGGAGATACAGTGGAATATTATCTCTCCACCTGTTACACCACCTAACCGAATATCGCCATGAGCTGGGGATGGAGAATCGCTTTTTTGTACTCAGGCTTTGTGCTGTTGATTCTGACTTTCGTGGTCGCTTCTACCAAGCAGAATTTTGACCTCGTAACTGAGGACTACTACGCCGCCGAGGTGGCCTATCAGCAGCAAATCGACCGCCAACGCAACGCCCGGGCGCTCGCCGATCCCATGACCATCCGCTACGAAGCAGCTTCTCAGCAGGTCATCGTCGATTATCCCAGCGATCAACCCCATGCCAAGGGACAGGTACTGCTGTATCGCCCCTCCAACGCTGGCATGGACCGGACCTTTGAGGTAGCGCCTAACGCCGATTTTCTGCAATTTTTACCTACCCAGGACCTGATCAAAGGCTTGTGGAAGGTGCAGGTCACCTGGCAGGTGGAGGGCGTCGAGTATTACCACGAGCAGGTGGTGATTTTGTGAGAATCGTTTGTCCCTCGTTGCAACCTGATCCAACTTCATGCTAATCACGGCCTTCATATTGGGGCTGACCAGTAGCCTACACTGCGTGGGCATGTGTGGCCCGATCGCCCTGGCCCTGCCAGGTCGAGGCAAAGCGATGGCGCAGATCTTACCTGGCCGAATGCTGTACCACCTAGGTCGAGTTACGACCTATGTCATGCTAGGCGCCTTGGTGGGACTGTTTGGCGAAGGATTTTCGCTGGCGGGCTATCAGCAGGGCCTATCTGTGGCGCTGGGAGTTTTGCTCCTCATTCTGGCACTGGGCACCGCCTCAGTCGAGTCGCGCTTCCTCTCCATCCCGGCTATCAATCGCCTAATGGGACGCCTCAAAATGGGCATGGGCCGCTTGCTCAAGCGCGACAGCGCGCCTTCGCTCTACAACCTGGGCATCCTCAACGGCTTTTTGCCCTGTGGCTTTGTGTACCTAGGCTTAGCCGGGGCACTAGCTACTGGCGAGGCTTGGCAAAGCATGCTCTACATGGGTCTCTTTGGCTTGGGTACTTGGCCAGCCATGGTCACGGTGTCGCTGGCCGGGCCGTTTCTCTCCGATCGGCTGCGTCGCCTGGCGCGCCCCATCATGCTGGGCGTAACGCTGATATTCGCTACCCTCCTCATTTTACGC
Organism: uncultured Bacteroidia bacterium; assembly: GCA_964449365.1. GTDB lineage: Bacteria > Bacteroidota > Bacteroidia > J057 > J057 > CAYVAP01. Next base: position 498 of record CAYVAP010000589.1, on the reverse strand, counting down.
GGACTCAACCTAGGCATCCCATATCTCAGCCCCGAGGTGGTAATGCAAGCTAGTGGGAGCAGCATCGTCGAGTGTCATTGAGGGGGAGCTGTACTTCAAAGTAGTTGAATGGTAGAGTGGTTGATTGATTGAATGGCGTTGCTATCAATAAGTGATAGTGCCTTACAACTCTACCATCCTTACGCCACGTAGTATAAACGGTCATCGGAATACGGTAGGCTGTTTATACTGATAGGCTTTTCGCGCCACGTTACTTCGCGGCATGGCGTCCTAAAAAGGTCTCTCGCAGAGAACGCCAAGACGCAGAGAAATATCGATTTTCTTCCGCTCTGCGTTCGCCCTAACCTTTGCGTATAAACAAAATAACCAAGAGGCGAAAAAGCGCAAGAAACCTCTTGGCCCCAAATGAACAGCCTCACCTGTATAAACGGTCAGAGGAATAAGGGTATAAGTAGGCTGTGCAGAACTTTTAGAAAAAGTGTGTCTGGTTTTTGGACT
>CAYVAP010000588.1:0-3571 GCA_964449365.1 uncultured Bacteroidia bacterium | reverse complement strand
TGGGCGCATCTCATTTTGTCGCATCCGCTGCCAACCTTGTTATAACCGCAAAGCCTGCAAAGGTCGCAAATGGTGATCTCCTTCGAGTCCTTCGTGTAAGCGACATTTTGAGATGCACCCGTTGCCTGCGACGCTCACTGTAATTTAAGGACTTTTTTTAGCTTGGGCACCAGAGAGCGATCGATGGGAAAGGTAAAATCCTTTTCTTTCAGATCTTTGAGTGGTATCCAACGAAAGACCTGTTGATCGCCCTCCTCATTGGGGAAGTCCATGGCTTGGGTGGAAAAAGGTACCGCCAGCGAGGCCAGAGGCTTGACCCAAAAATACAGGGCCATCACTTCGTCGTCGCGGTTGAAGGCAGAGACTTGAAGGTAAGGGTTGACATAACATATCTCCCCCACCTCGATCGGAACATTCAGCTCTTCCATCCATTCTCGTTTGAGGCAGTTGGCCAGCCCTTCGCCGAACTGTAACCCGCCGCCGGGGAGCTTGGTCATCTTGATCCCGAATCGGAGCTCATCTGTTACCAGCAACTTGCCCTCTTGGATGAATATCCCGTAGACGCGAATATTGAATTGACTCATTGATCTATGCTTCTCGTACCGACCACAATATTACAATCCATGCGTTTCAAAATCTGGTTTCTCATTGTATTCTTTCCTTTTCAGCTAATTTTTGGGCAGGATCAAGACTCCACTCAAACCGCCAAGCCGGAAAAGAAATCGGCTCAAGTTACTTTTCAGGGTGAGACAGGCGACGAACCCAAGGTGTTTGAGTTGATTTTCAGTCGCAGCTTTTTGATCGGAGCTGGCAACCTCGACTCTGTGCCGCTGAGTACCTTCAATTCTGGGAGCTACCGCCTCGGGGCGGGGTTTCGCATTCCTTTTCAGCGCAACACCATCGGCCTGCGGATCGCTCCCAGCGTAACTTGGCTGCGCTTGGTCTACAACCAAAGCGAAAATAAAACCTTTCCGACCCTAGCCGATACCACCAGGCCAGAACTGAGCCAGGAGCGGCATCAGTTGACCTACCTCGACTTGCCACTAAGTTTTTACTACAACATCACCAAAGACGAAGACAGTGATCCCCTCCTCTTCGTCGAGATCGGCGGATACGCTGGCTACCTGCTAGGGGGCAACTACAAGCAGCGCTATGACGACGGCGATCTCCGCGTTACCCAAAAGCTGAGCGGCCTCCCACAATTGGAAGGGCAGTTTGAGCGGTTTCGCTACGGTGTCATGGCCCGGGTAGGCTACAAATGGTTTTCTATCTATGGCAACCTGCGACTCACGCGGGTCTTTGGCGAGTTTACCAACCCCCAGATCAGCCCCCGGCCCGACGCCCCGTTCCGCAATCCCAAGATCACCGGTCTGGAGCTAGGCATCTCTTTGGTTTTGTAAGACTAAGCGAAGCCCTTTCAACCCCCCCATGGCCCATATGGCCTTTCAGATAGGTGAGTAACATATGAAGGGCTGCCGAAGCACTCCCAATATGAGGAGCTGCCGAAGCACTGCCAATACGAGGGGCTGGCGAGGCACTGCCAATATGAGGGGCTGGCGAGGCACTGCCAATATGAGGGGCTGGCGAGGCACTGCCAATATGAGGGGCTGGCGAGGCACTGCCAATACGAGGAGCTGGCGAGGCACTGCCAATATGAGGGGCTGGCGAGGCACTGCGTGCCGACTGGCGAGGCACTGCGTGCCGAAGCCGTCCCTCATGGCCTCACCATCACCGAGAGTCCTTCTTGGGCTTGGGCGATCACCTCGGGTCCAAAGATGAAGATCATCTGGGCCAAGCCGGCCATAAAGCCAAGGATGGCCCCCACCAGGATCAGCTTCCACTCATCTTCTTGGAAGACGGGGCGCAGGAAGCTCACGAAATCGAGGGCGTCGAGGCTCTGCATGCGAGAGCGCAGGGTGCTTTCGATATCGAGGGCTTCTTCGGCATAGCGGAACATATGCTTGATGTAGTGGGGCAATTCATCTACAAAGCGGCGGCTGATGGCGCGCTTGATGCGCACGTAGGTGCGGGTGCTGTAGGCCGCTTGTATCACCGGCTTGCTCATACCCACGGTGCTATCGACCGAGCGCTTGATGTGAGCCTGGATCAGCCCGGATAGGCGGTCGGCGGTGGGGCCGGTGACCATGGTCTGGAAGATCTTGCGAGCGGTCAAGATCTGGTTGGAGACGATGCGGGCGTATTCGTCGGCCACCTCCATCTGCCTGCGAATGAAAAGCCCCTGCACCCGCCAGGGACCGATCTGCCGAGGGCGTAGCGGCTCGAAGATCATGCGCAGGGCCAGCGCATTGGTAGCCCAGCCCACAAATAGCCCCGCAAATGGCAGGGTCCAGCCTGCGGATTCCTGGTCAAAGCCCATCACTTCATTGGCCACAAAAAACAGATACATCTGCACCAAGCCAAACATGGTCCCGAAGTAAAACCCCGAACGCTCGATGAAGCGAAACTCTGTGTCGCCCACCTTCAAAAAAATCTGGTTGAGCAGCTCCTTATCGCGCTCCAATTCCTGCACCACCATGCCGCGCAGATCAAATAGCTCGGTGATGTGGTTCTTGACGTCCTGCATCACATCCTCCACCACTTCGGGCAGGTCGTCCGAGATGCGCTGATAGATGCGCTGTCGCACCGGCGCCGGGGCCGACTCCCACAGCGCGGGGGCCTGCTCTTCCATCACCTCATCGATGATCTGAACGGCCAGGCGGTTGAGGGCAGGCTCCATCTCTTCGGCCACGCGCTCGGGCTCGATCTGATCAAAGCGATCTTCGATGGAGATGAGGTTTTTGGTGAGCAAATCTACCGCTTTACCCGCCATATGGCCCGCTTTGGCCGGAATGATGCCCTGCCAACCGATGCGCCCCAGCCCGATGAAGCGCAGCGGATAGAAGGTCATCTTCAAGGCCAGCACGTTGGTGCTCCATCCTACCAGCCCACTGATGAGCGGAATGGAGAGGTAGGCCCAGATTTCACTGGATTCGATGATGCGGTGCAAGGCGTCGACCATAGCCTCAAATATAAGGAGATTGTAGCGATTCCTCGCAGCGAAGTGGTGCACAACCGCACGGCACTCAAAATGTGCTGACCATTCCATTTTCGCATGCTGGTTTCTACGGCTTCTTTTCACCCCCGCAGCCTCCAGGGGGCACGGCAGCAAGGCTGAGCTTTGCTCAACCGAAGGGAAATATCCCCCTGTAGAGGGACACAGGAGGTGAACCTTCACCCCATGTGAGCTTTTATCGCCTGATAATCAGATGCGAGTAGAGCACTCGATTCCAGAATAGTCAGAAAATGGGTGGTTGATTCACGCAGAGGCGCGGAGATTGCGCGGCGAAATGACGCTCCGCAGGCCTTTGCGCCTTAGCGCGCTCTGCGCGAGGCAAGAGAGCGCCCACCGTTGCTTCGCATCGAATCTCGCTGCACCTTTGCGGCATGAATCACAAGGTCCTTATCGTCGATTTTGGCTCTCAATACACCCAGTTGATCGCCCGACGGGTGCGGGAACAGCAAGGGCTCTGGTTGAGCGTATAGACGTTGCAGACGAAACGGAAATCGAGGA
>CAYVAP010000587.1:0-3593 GCA_964449365.1 uncultured Bacteroidia bacterium | reverse complement strand
AATAGTTCAAGATAAGCCATATTCACCAGGACATCAAATCGTAGCTACACCCATTTGAAAGACACTATAACTTATTGATAACAAGGCCATTCAATCAATCAACCACTCTACCATTCAACTACTTTGAAGTATACATGCTGTGCCTGACCACCTTATATCCTTATTCCCTTATACCCCCGACCGTTCGTATAGGTGAGTGAAGTTGTGCCCCTAATCCGCACTCAAATATCCCTATGATCATTCGCATTGTCCGTATGGAGTTTCAGCCCGAGCAGCTCGATGCTTTCCATGCCATCTTCGAGGAGAGCAAGCAAGCCATTCGCAGCTTTCCGGGGTGTATGCACCTGGAATTGCACCGCGACGCCAGCCACGACAGCATCCGATACACCTACAGCCACTGGCAAGATCAGGCAGCCCTCGATGCCTATCGCCACAGTGAGCTATTTGCCCAGGTATGGCCCCGCACCAAGGCGCTCTTTGCCGCTCGTCCGCGAGCTTTTTCGCTGGTAGAAATGGAGCGGGTAGAGCCCCACGCGCAAAAGTGAGGTAATTCATTGGCATATTTGACATAAGTAAGAATCCCAGCTTTCGTGGTAAAAGGGGTCCGAGAGATCGTGCTTAACATGCACCCATGAAACACAACGCTCGTCATCTGGACCTCGGACGGACCTCTGCTAGCGCCAAGCAAGCCCACCCGCTCTGTATTCGTTACCAGTGGGTACTGGTAGGTTTCGGCTTGGCTGGCGCGGTCATGGGATGGCTCGGCTATCAGGGCGCGTTTTTTCTCGATGGTGAGAGAGGGAGTCTGCTCGCTATGGGCGGCCTATTGCTCTGCACGAGTCTTGCTATGCTGTGGCGACAGCAGCCGTGCCTCCAACGATACCGCCTTGACCACCTCCACACGCAGTCGTTGTTGCAGCGCGTACTCGATAGCTCTCGCTCGGGCATCATGGCTTTCGAGGCGGTGCGTGATGAGGAGGGCAACTTGGTAGACCTGCGCTGGACCATGCTCAACCGCCAAGCACGAGCGATGCTGCGCCGCAGGCATACCCCTCTGGTGGGCCGATGCCTGCTGATGGAACTGCCTCGCAGCGTGGAGTATGGCACCTTTCACCAATACGCCGAGGTGATCGAAGCTCAGCAGCCGATGCAGATGGAGCACTTCATCGACGACGCCAAGCGCGACGAACGGCGCTGGCTCTTTACCCAGGCCATCCCTTTGGAAGATGGCGTGATGGTCAACTTCGAAGATATCACTGATCGCAAGCAGGCCGAGGCCTTTTTGGTGGAGGCCAAAGCCGAGGCCGAGGCGGGGGCCAATGCCAAATCGAGCTTTCTGGCCACCATGAGCCACGAGATCCGCACCCCCATGAACGCGGTCATTGGCATGACGGGCCTCTTGCTGCGCACCCACCTAGACGATGAGCAGCGCGACTACGTGGAGACCATCCGCCTTAGTGGGGAAAATCTGCTTACGATCATCAACGACATCCTCGACTTTTCTAAAATCGACGCTGGGCAAATGGAGCTGGAAAAACACCCCTTTCAGCTCCATGAGTTGCTGGAAGAGGCTATGGCGCTGCTGGCCACCAAGGCGGCAAGTAAGGAGCTAGAACTACTGCAAGAGCTACCCGGGGAGCTCCCCAATCAATGGGAAGGCGACGCCACCCGGCTGCGACAAGTGCTAGTCAATCTGATCGGCAACGCGGTCAAGTTCACCGACGAGGGGGAGGTGCTGGTATCGGTGAAGCCACTGAGCCCCCATCGGCTGCGCTTCTCAGTCTGCGACACGGGCATCGGTATCCCACCTGATCGTCTCAACCGCCTCTTTCGGCCCTTCAGCCAGGTAGATGCCTCTACCACCCGGCAGTATGGTGGCACGGGCTTGGGGTTGGCCATTTGCCAGCGCTTGGTGGAGATGATGGGCGGCAAGATTTTGGTCGATAGCACCCCGGGCGAGGGGAGCTGTTTTTCCTTTGACCTGCCTCTGAAGCCACTAGACCATGATCCCCCCGCTCGCCCCTCGGCCCGGCAAGCGGGCCCCATCTGGGTGGTGAGCCCCCACCACGGCCTACGGCGGCATCTACGGCAAGAGTTGAGTAGGGTGGGCTTGTCCGTGGAAGCGGCCGAATACTGGCCACCATTGGAGCCCCCGATGGCGTCGCCCTTGCTGCTACTACTCGATCAGCGCCTGGGAGCCGCACACTTGGCTCAGATAGATGCCCAGTGGCCCCGGGCCTACTGCATCGTGATGGGCTACCATCACAGCAAAGCTGGAAATGCCTTTTTGCGAAAACCCTTACACCGTCAAGCGCTGTGGCGCAAGTTGGCCCAAGCGGGATGGTTGGAACATCTACCATCGATGACCCCTTCGCAAGCCTCCGATCATGATCTGGCCCTGACCTATCAGGATTCGCTGCGTATCTTGCTAGCCGAAGACAACCCCGTAAACCAAAAGGTCGCCATACGGGTGCTCAAGTGCATGCACCTCGCGGCCGACGTGGCCGCCAATGGTCTGGAGGTGCTGCAAGCCCTGGAGCTGAGCCGCTATGACCTGATCCTCATGGATATGCAGATGCCCGAAATGGATGGCCTGGAAGCCACCCGCCGGGTGCGCGCGCTCACTTTTCTGACCAAACAACCACGCATCATCGCTATGACCGCCAATGCCTCGCAGGAGGATCGACAGCGCTGCCTCGACGCTGGCATGGACGACTACATCAGCAAACCGGTCCGGCCCGAGAGCTTGCAGCAAATGCTGGCCAAGTGGTTTCCGGCCTCCGAAGCGCCCCAAAGCACTCCCACCGCCTGAACATCGAGCTTGGCCACTAACCCTCACCCTTCATGCAATCACCTCATTTTCATCAACCTGCTTTGGCTGCCGCCCCGGAGTTCGATGTGGCGATCCGCCGCTTGTTCCTGCTGATCGGGGGCGGAGGGATCTTGGTGTACTCCTACCTGATCGGAAGTACCGAGACCAGCGCTGGAGGATGGCTGAGCTGGGATCGATACGCCATCGCGGCCCTGTACCTCGGGGCCTTGCTGCTTAGCTTCACCCCGATGATCGAGCGGCTGTGGTTTCGCCGAACGATCAACCTGCTGATGCTGATGGTTTATCCGACCGAGATCGCCCATATCTTGGTAGTAGAAGAGCTCTCCCTGTACTACGTCATCGGCTGGCTGCTCACCATCCAGTTGAGCATGCTCATCTTGTGGGAGCCTTGGGAGATGTGGGCCTTCGTGATCTATCAGTCTTTGCTGATGGTCATCATCTTGATTGGGGTCGCTCCTTCGACAGCGGATAGCACGTTTTTCAGTTTGTCGCTGCTGATCCTCTTGCTGGTAAACGTACAAAACCAGCGACTGCGTCGTAGCAACCGGGCGAGGTTGCAGCGGCAACGCGCCCAAGCCGAACGCAACCGCAGTACCTTGCGCTCCTTGCTCGACAGCAGCGGCGATCTCATCTGGGCGGTGGATGAGCACTACGTGATTCAAGAGTGTAACCCTGCCTACCAGCGCCTGGTGAGGGAAGCCTACGTGATTGAGATCGCTGTGGGGGACTCTCTGCACCGCATTCCCGCCGACCGTAACGA
>CAYVAP010000586.1:0-3610 GCA_964449365.1 uncultured Bacteroidia bacterium | reverse complement strand
GCGACCTGCCCTGTGATCTCTGCCTGATTGCGGTAGGCTTCAAGCATCCTGAGCGAGGCGGCCTGCTCGACAGCCTGGGCGTCGAGTTTGATCGTCGCGGCAACGTCAAAGCCAACCATTACGCCACTTCCGTCCCGGGCGTGTTTGCCGCCGGAGACGCCCGCCGCGGGCAGTCGTTGGTGGTATGGGCCATCTCTGAGGGCCGCGAAGCCGCCCGAGCCGTCGATGTCCACCTGATGGGCCACTCGGAGCTACCCTCGAAGTCAGCTTCGAGCGTGGAATTGAAGTAGCGGAAAGGGGCATAGGGGTACAATTGCAGTGGATAGCGGCTATCACTCCGGGCCACCCCGGAGTGGCGCCATCCGAAGCATCGGGATGCTACCCTGCGGCTTACTTCTCCCTTCCAGGCGCATCGCCAAGGCCAGCAGCAGTATTGTCACACCGAAGGGCTATGTTTACTTCCAACTTTTCGCTTTTCACCTTCTACTTTCACTCCTTGCCATTCACTGACTCGTCAGCGTCTTCCCAGGCTTCATCGGGATCTTCGCCAAAGAGCTCGTCCATGTTGAGCATTTCGTTGAGCATGCCCATCTGATCTTCGGGATTGACGTCGGGGTGATTGACCATCTCAGCCATGATGTCGTCGCCGGTGATGCCCCATTCTTCGCCGTACTTCATCAGGAAGGCTTCCATTTGCTGCTCGTCTTCGGGGTCGTAGCCATGCTTTTCCATGCCTGCGATCAAGCGCTTGGTGGGTCCCCATTTGCTGCTGTCTTCACCTGCCCGGCGGATGGCCTCCGCGTTTTGTTCTACCAGCGCGATCAACGGTTGCGGGGCCATATCGCCATATGCAGGCAAAAAGCGCAAAAAAGCGAGGAGGGACTCGGGCAAACTAGGATAAAAGGTAGGGGGATCGAAAAATTTTTCGGGTAGCAGGGTAAGCAGCACGTCTTCCAGGCTTTCTCTTCCCCACTCGAACAGGTTTTCATCGTAAAAGTGCTGCATGTAGTTGCTCACCTCAGCGATCACCACCTGCGACATGCGCTGCTGCAAAGGGGACAGGGCATAAAATTCGTCAGAAACCAAAAACTGCCACAAAAAGTAGTAGGTAGGGTCGACTTCGAAGGAAGATGGCTCATCGGGATTTTCGTCGGTCTCAAAGGCATCGATGCGCTCGCGATAGCTACGTAGGCTGTGCCGAGTATCTGCCACGGAGTCGCGGGCCTCGGCAGTCTCCACCTGATCGGCGGGCAGCATCATCAGGGCTAATGGCCCCTCGTCTCCCATGGTAGCAGCAAGCACTTCCCCCGTCAACTGATCCAAAAACGCGCTATCTCCCACGGCCAAAATCTGATCGGTTTCGTCTTCAACGGCTTCGTACACCGCCACGCGGCCATACCAAGTAGACATATCTACGGGCAGGTCGATCAGGTCGGCAAAATCAGACTTCAGGGTAATGACCGTTCCAGCAGGGAATGACATAGGTTTTCAGTTTGGAATGGAGGGGGCAGCACTGCCTCACACATCAAAGGTACGGGTATGAATCGAGGGTGCGAATTTTTTTCTGAAAATAGGAAATCCAGGTTTCCGCTCTCATGATAAAGCGAGGAAACCCGGTCTTGATCGAATTTAGGGATGATGGCTCAGCCCTGCTGTTGCCACTCGGCGGCAAACTCTTCCCAGCTTTGCTGCTTGAACTTTTCCTTGCCAATAAAATGAAGGATGGGCAGCATGTCCTTGGCGCTTCGATAGCCCGGTAGGGGCTGGATCATGTTCATATCTTCGTCGAGAAATACGAAGCTGGGATAAGACATTTTGCCTTGCAGCAGGGTAGCGGCCAGTTCGTGATAGCCACGACGACCCGAGGAAACGTATTCGAAGGTCTTACCGTCCATCTGGATGGCTTCGCGCTGCTCGGCATCGAATTTGACTGGGTAAAACTCTTCGGTCAAGATGGCTTGTACCTGCTTATCGCGAAAGGTAGTGGCGTCCATGCGTTTGCACCAACCACACCAGTCGGTATACACGTCGATAAAGACGGCCTTGTCGTCCTCGGGGTGATCGGCCTTGAGCTTGATGACCTCTTCGATGCTGTACCAGCGCATCTTGTCGCTGGCTGGAGGATCGGTGGGAGTGGCGGCACTCAGTGCCAGACCGAGCAGTATCAGGGGTAAAAGCCAGATCCAATGGGATTTCATAAAAAATGGGATTTGAACTTAAAGATACTCCAAAGTACGAAATCGCCGCAGAAATGATCCGTTGGGCGTAAGAGCTCCTTAGCTTTGCTCCAGGAATTGCGTATATTTATTGTCGTTATGATGAAAGGCACCGATTTGAACAACCGACGCAATAGCACCTGGATCGTGATGGGGATTGGTGCTTTGTTTTTGGCTGTGGTTCTCTTTTCGCAGTTGGCTCGCAATCCCTCACAGTATCAGAACCGCCTGGCCAAAGAGCGGGAGCAAAAAGATTTACAGTTCAAAAATGATCCTGATAGCCCCATTCCTCGCCCAGAGCGAGCTGCATTCGAGGGGTTGAACTACTTCCCTGCGGATGAGAGCTACCGGGTAGAAGCGACTTTTTTGCCCTATCCGCAACCCGACACCCTACGCCTGATGGGCAGCAAAGGCGGCGACACGCCCGATCGGATGGCTAACGTGGGACAGTTGCAATTTACCCTACAAGGAAAGACCCATACCCTGACGGCTTTCGACTACGTCGATCAGGAGGTCGATAGTTACTTTGTGCCTTTTTACGACCTGACCACCGCCGTGTCTACCTACGGAGGCGGTCGCTACCTCGATGTGCCCAAACAGCAGCCTCTGATGGTAGACTTTAACCGTGCCTATCACCCCTACTGCGTCTACAACGAACGCTTTTTATGCCCTCTACCTCCCCGCCAAAACAAACTTTCTCTCGAAATCCGTGTCGGCGAGCGCATGCCTACCCAGTCGAGCACCCCTTAACCTTTACTTCTACCCATGGTTTCGCCCACCAAACGCTCCCAGGTTCGTACGCCTTTGATCATCAGCTTTAGCATCTTGCTGGCTGCGGTCAGTGCGATGGGGATATTTTTGTTTGTAAAATATGATGAGCTGGGCGCCACCCTCTCAGCGGTTCAGTACGAGGAAAGCAACATCTACTACCTGCAACGGGAGCAAAAGGGGCTGTTTCAGGCCGAAAACAGTGTGCAGGACTTCGTGCTGACCCACGACCTGACGACCCTCAAGAGCTACTACGTCTACACCAAGCTCTACGAAAAGCGACGCAATTTTCTGCTGGCGCGCATCAACCGGGACAGCCTCAAGCCTAAGGTGCACCGTTTTATCGAGGCGGCAGATCGCAAGTATGCAAACCTCTCTCAGATCATCGCGGTAGCCAGTCAGGGACGGGATCTCAAAAGTTTTTTCAACCGAATCTCCCTCGGAGTGGGGGCCGACAGTCTCGGCCCCAGAGACTCGACCTATGAGCCTCAAACCTTACGCCGCTTGGTAGACTCTGCTGACGACGTCATTTTTCCGATGGAGCTGCCGGAGATTCAGGTCGATTCGCTCACCGAGTCGATCACCCTCAGCCGAGAGGCATAACTGAGCCTCCAAGGCTACCAACA
>CAYVAP010000585.1:0-3628 GCA_964449365.1 uncultured Bacteroidia bacterium | reverse complement strand
ACTTTCAACCTTGAACGTTGAACCGCGAAACGAATGCCTGGGCGAACTATGGCGGCCAGGCAGAACAGGCTGAAGGTAAGACATTCTTTGTATCTTTGCGTGCGTAGCAAGTACCACTCATCGAACTCAATCTCGTGAAGGCAAAACTCCTTGATGGCCGGGCATTGGCCACCACGATCAAAGACGAAATCCGAACGGAAGTAGACAACCTGGCCCATGAGGGGCGTCGACCGCCCTATCTCGTGGCGGTTTTGGTGGGCAACAATCCCGCCTCGCGGACCTACGTCAAGAACAAGATGCAAGACTGTGAATACGTGGGGTTTAGCTCGACGCTCAAGCGGCTGCCGAGCACCATCAGCGAGGTCGATCTGCTGACCAAAGTCGAGGAGTTCAATCAAAACCCCGACGTCGATGGCATCATCGTACAGATGCCTTTGCCCGATCACATCACTCCGCAAAAGATCACCCAGGCCATTGATCCCCAAAAGGACGTGGATGGCTTTCACCCCATGAACGTGGGGCTGATGACACTGAATTTTCCCTGCCTGATGCCGGCCACTCCCTCGGGTATTTTGGAACTGCTGAGCCGCTACCACATCGAGACCAAGGGCAAACACTGCGTGGTGGTGGGCCGCAGTCGCATCGTGGGTCGACCTACCTCGATCATGATGTCGCGAGGGGGCAAGCCTGGCGAGGCCACCGTTTCGCTATGCCATCGATACACCCCGCCAGAGATGCTACAGGAGATCGTGCCTCAGGCCGATATCGTGATCGTGGCCGTGGGTAAAGCTGATCTGATCACTGCCGAGATGGTCAAGCCCGGCGCAGTGGTGATCGACGTGGGTATGAATCGCGTAGAGGATCCCTCCCGCAAAACGGGGTTTCGCCTCACGGGCGACGTGGACTTCGACCCCGTAGCCGAAAAAGTTAGCTACATCACGCCTGTACCCGGCGGCGTGGGCCCTATGACCCGCGTGATGCTACTGCGCAACACCCTCGACGCCTACAAGATGCGCATGGGCATCGCTAGCCTACCCGATCGGATTACGTGGGAGGGGTAAGAATGTGAAAAAAATCGGGTTTCGGCACAGAGTGCCTCACCAGCTCGCCCCCCTTGTAAAGGCATCTGCCTTTAAGGGCTCGCGAGGCTTTGTAAGCCGAGCGGCACTTCATAAAAAGGGCTCGCGAGGCTAATCAAGCGCTGCCGATCGGCAGATATAAGTAGGTCGAATGCCTTTGGCGCGGATCTCGAAGCGGGCTTGCTCGGGCAGGGTATTGCCGGTGAGGACCAGCGCCGTGTCGAGGCCGTATTTATTACCGCCCAGAATATCGGTGTGGAGGGTGTCGCCCACCATGAGGATGTGGTGCAGGTCGATTTTGGCCACTTGCTGCATTTGCTGCAGGGCGAAGGTAAAGATCTGCGAATCGGGCTTGCCAAAGCGGATGAAGCGCTTGTTGGTAATGGCTTCGAGCATGTCGGCGATGCCGCCGATGGCGATGTGGACTTCGCTGGGAGCGGCGGGGTAGGTTTCGTCGGTGTTGGCCACCACGGCGGGCACGTTGTAGCGGCGCAGCAGGTTGAGAGCCTTGTGCAGGTCGTGGTTCCAGTCAAAGCCCTCGTCGTCGAGTAGCACCAGAGCAGATACCTCTTTGCCTCGGGCCAGGTCCAAATCAGTGATGGAGACCAAGTCGAGACCAAGGTCGGTCAGGTAGTGGGCCGAGCTGGCCGTGCCTAGGTAGGCCACCATGCCTTTACGCACCTTGTGGCGCAGGTATTCGCGAGCCAGCATGCCCGAGGAGATGATCTGATCGGCCCCGAGGCTGTGCAGCCCGATGCGGTGAAAAGATTGAGCCAACTGCTGCGGACTGCGCGAGGCGTCATTGGTCAGCACGAAAATAGTCTTGCCCATAGCCTCCAGGGCCTCTAAGGTCTCAGCCATGCCCTCGATTTGCCCGTGGTAGTTTTTCAATACGCCGTAGGAATCAAAGAAAATCCCCTGGTACTTTTTGACTACACTGGCGAATGAGCGTGTTTTGACAGACATAGGGACTATCGGGATAATGCGTGCCCCCAAGGAGGCGACTGACTTTCACAAATATACTCCTACCGAAGGCAATAGTGGATTCAATTCGAAATTTATGATCAGTGATTAGGATTGTACAAAACTTTAGTTTCTCTCAGACTACTGGACACCATCCATTCAGACAGAATTTCAAGATTCACAGGATCATAAGTGCTTGAAAGCCAACCTATTGATCTTGTCTATACTACACTGTCCATTCTGTCCTGTCCATTATGTCCCTATCCATTCTATCAAAAAACGAGCGCATCAAAGGCTCATGTCCAATAATATGGGTCAATTACCTGATCCAAATGTACTAGCGTACATCTCACAAAGGTACGCAGCAAACGAGGGAACCAGCCACTTTTGTCACAAAATCTTTAGTATGGCAAATTGTGAGCTATTTTTTCATAAAGATAAAAACGACCTGAAGTGAAAAGGAATCAGTGCGATTTAACCTTTACAAATACGAAGAAATACAATATTTCGCTAAAGCATCGCATCTTTTTTGTAACTAATACATCGCTTTTTGGTACAATTTAATAAAGATGCCTAGCTTTTTCACGATGTAAAACTACGAAAATTGTATCAATACCAAGCTGCTCTCAATTTATCAACTTTCTTTTTGCTCTTGAAAATCAGCTTTTAGCAACGCAAGAGATGCTCTTTTAGGCCTGGCCATGGTACCCCATCATTGATCAGCTTCGTTTTACCCGCTTCATTTCGACCTCCTCATGATGTATGTTGGCTATCGACCTGTTTTGGCACTTGGGCTTCTTTGCTACTTTTGCTGGACTCCCTTGATCGCTCAAGTACAGGTTTCCGTCTTTCCTACCGACTATCAGTTGTACCCGCGCGACAAGGCGACCAATGAGGCCCAGGTGCAGGTGGCTGGTCAAGTGTCCTCACCTATCGACGCCTTGCGACTATTGGTCGAGCGAGATGGTAGCGTCTATCTCGATACGACGTTCACCGTCCTCCAGGCTGCGCCAGATAGCTTTCATCTGAGCGCCGCGATTCACGCCGAACTGCAAAATTACCGATTTACGCTGTATCACGTCGATACCCTCAACGAGACCCAAACCCTTGTAGCGGAGGCCGACGAAGTGGTGGCCGGAGACGCCTTCATCGTACATGGCCAGTCCAACGCCGAGGCAGGATTCTATCAGGGCAGCGCGGCACCTGAGTATGATGCATTTGCCCGTGTCTTTGGGAGCGCCAACCCCGATCCTACCGTCTCTGCTGTCGCCAATCCTACGTGGGGAATCGGCGTCCCGGATGGCAATCACACCCAGGCTCATAGCCTGGGCCAGTGGCCCGCCGCTATGGCCAAGCGCCTGATCCAAGCGCTAGGCATTCCGATTGCGATCTTCAACGCTGCCGACCCCGGCAAGCGGATCACTTTTTTTCAGCGCGATACGCTCGCCCCCGACAACCTCAACACCAACTACGGACGGCTGCTCGACCGCATCGAACAGGCAGGTTGGCGCTCGCACCTTCGCACCTTGCTTTGGTACCAGGGCGAATCGGACGTAAACAACCCCGACTACGCCGATGACATGAAG
>CAYVAP010000584.1:0-3632 GCA_964449365.1 uncultured Bacteroidia bacterium | reverse complement strand
ATTGGCGAGCGATACCACCCGTCGGCGGGAAGAGACCACCGACTCGACCCTGGTCGGAGTCGATACCACCTTTTTTACCAATCAAGCAGGTTGCGACAGCCTGCTGATCGTAGAGACGAGGGTTGCAGGCACGATGCATCGGGAAAGCTCCGAGGTCATTTCGCTACGGGTGTATCCCAATCCCTCACCGGGTATCGTGCGTTTGATCTGCGGTCATCCCATCAGAGGGGTGCAAGTCTACGATGCGCAGGGCCGCATGTTGCTGACCGAGATCGGACGAGGGCATAGCCTCACCCTAGCCTTACCTAAGCGCGAGCAGGTTTGGTTGCGCGTCAGCCTGGCCAATGGCCGCCAGTGCACCCGCTTGGTACAGCTGCGCTGATCGTAGGTCGCTTGCCACGCATGGCTACTCTTCAGGGGTAGGTTGCCACTCGATGCGTACCTCTCGTTTCCCCCAATTACGTGCGGCTTCGACATCGGTCCCCATGTAGATGTCGATCTTTTTTTGCCAGCGACGGTTCATCTTATCCATTACCTGATAGGTACCAGGCAGTCCCTCGATACGTACGTTGGTACCAGGCAGCAGACCTGAGTCGAGCAGGTCCCGAGAGACGGCAATGGCCTTGAGGCCCGGCTTCAGGGTATCGCCAAAAGCTGTGATGGAGGGGTTGGCGTTGGTTTGCCCAGCTACGGAGTTGTAGGCCGTGGCGGTTACGGTCATCTTTTGAGGGGGAGGCGCATCAGAAGAGCAACCGATCAACAGCATCAAGCAAAAGGCCCCTAGGCTGCGGATAAAAGTCATAGGCGAATGGGTGATAAAGGTAGAGGAAAGTTGTCCTTTCGCTAGTGTCAACCTCGCCTGGGAGGCTGTGGTTTTCAGGGGCCAGGGTCGACTCACCTATATGAACGGTCAGGGGTATCAGGGAATAAGGATGTCAGGTGGTCAGGTACCGCGTTTACTTACCGTTCATCTTGGCTCACTCAGTGGCCTCCCAAGCGGCTATATTTGCTTTCAATTAAAGCCGTAGTTGTAAGCTGGCCGCTTGCCATCGCGGTGTGCGATGGCCCAGTAGGTATGATCGGAGAGCTTGGGGATGCGCAGCGAGAAGATCCAGTGATCGGCTACGCGCTCGCCGTCTTCGGGCAGGGAATAAGCCGTCTGCTCGGGGTCAGGGTTGGCCTCATCAGGCAACAACGCCAGCCGGCCGTGATCGTTGAGGTAGCTGCGCAGCTTGTCTGCTACCGCAGTCTCGTAGGCTTGCCCATCGGAAAACTGCTCGGGGGAGAACTGATGTACCTGAATCACGAGGCCCCGTGGGGTCTCAGGGGCCATTTCGTCTTCGAAGAAGCTGATCAGGGCAAAGCGCAGTCCGATTTCGAAAGAGACTTCGCCAGCCAGCGAGCCTTGCCTGGCCACTTCCTCGGGATCGATCCGCAGATCCAGCTCGGTGAGGCCAAACTCTTTGCGCACCACGCGCTCGATGGTGAGTGGCGCGTCAGCTCCGGGTAGCTCGCTCAAATGTCGCTCTAGCCAGGTTTTGGCCGGATCTGTGATATCGAACTGCTCCAAGATGTAGCGCAGGGTTTCACGCTCTACCTCAGTGATGCTATCGCCGTCGCGGGCTAGGGTCAGTAATTGTTGGGCATCTGCCTCAGAGATGCGGCCATTTCCGCGGCCTTGCGTCATGGCTTCGGCTTGCTCTAGCAGTGCCCGGTCGTAGCGTCGTCCGCCGATGCTGCGGTAATAAGTCATACGATGGGTAATCTTGTCAAATTTTTGCCCGGCTAAGTAACGCGAGAAAAATAACTTCCCTCATTCGGCTAGAGATCTCGTTCTAGATCAAGGAAGAAAACCTGAGCCTGGCGAGCCAGGTGAAGGTTTTATGACGCAGAGATAGGACGAGAGATCAGGCGAAGAAGGCCAACTTATTTTTTGAGCGTTACTAAGTTAGTATATCCGGTAGCACCATGCCATCAAAAAAAAGCCCCACCGAGTAAAGTGAGGCTTTTGATACTTTGTCATCTAGGCAAGGCTCATCGCTCAGCGGGCCCGATCTCACGACCGATGACCTGCTCGACGTAGTCTTTTAGCCCTTTGATACGGCTGTAATCGGGATCGATGGCTACAATATTTTCGATATAAGGCACGGCGTCCTTTGGCTTATAGGCGTCGGGGTCTTCTGCTCCGGTAGGATTGAAGACGTAGTTGGCCATGATCTCGTAAGCTATCAGCAGCAGGCGCTTTTCGCTATCGCTCAGTTCGCTAGGATCTTTCTCTCCGAATACGCTGATGAGGTCTTGGGCAGGCTTCGTGGCGTACCACTCGGTAGAGGTGGTGTCGGCATTTTCGAGCTTCTGCGCGATCTGCATGCGGTAGTTGTAGGGAGGGAGGTAGTCATCCTTTAGGGTATGTACCTTTTTGAAGGAGCTATCGGCCATTTCCCACATTTCGCCATGGTAGCGCGCCTTGGCCAGCTTGTAGTAATTTTGCAGGCTTTCAGCCTCAGCGTATACCACCACCTTCTGGCGGTAGTGAGCTTCCTTGGCGTAAATGGGAGGGGTTTTTTCCAACAGAGCCTCTCGCCTTGCGATGGCCGCTTTACCGTCTTCCACCGCCGCGTCCATTTTGACCTTCATGGCTTTAGCCATCTCAGCGTCGCTTTCTTTGGCCGCCTCGTTGTACTTATTGTAGTAGTAAGTGGCGCTGTCCTGAGCCTGGGCCGCCTTAGCTCGCATGTCTTTGGCTTCGTTTTCGATCATCTTGGCCTCTTTGAGGTATTGGTCGGCCAGTTCTTCGAAGTAAGCGGTGCGCTTGCCGTCTTTCATGATCATCTTCTGGTAGTACTCATCCGCTTGCTCCAGGTCTCCCTTGGCCCGCAGGATGTCGCCGTAGGCTTGGTAGTCTTGCCAGATGATGTACTCTTCTTTTTTCACATTGTTGAAGTATTCATCCATGGCCGCCTGGGCTTTGTCTAGGTTGCCCAGTTCGTAATTGGCCAGTCCCAGCAGACGCAGCTTGACGTTGGTCGTGGTATCGAGGGCTTGCAGTTGATCGATCGCCGCCTGATACTCTTTGCTCAGGTACAGGAAGGAGGCATAGCGTAGCTCGGCCCGCAAGTCGCCCTCGGTCATCCAGATGAACCCGCCCGTTCGCGGGTCCGCCCACCGCGACCCGATCTTCGAGGCGCTGCGCCAGGGCCTGTTCGACGTCGTCGGCTCCGACCACGCGCCGCATCTGCGCGCCGAGAAGGACCGGCCCTATCCCGAAAGCCCCGCCGGCATGCCGGGCGTCCAGACGCTGGTGCCCGTCATGCTGACCCACGTCGCCGAGGGCCGGCTGACGCTGGAGCGTTTCGTCGACCTCACGAGCCACGGGCCGCAACGCGTTTTCGGCATGGCCGGCAAGGGCCGGATCGCGGTCGGCTGGGACGCCGACTTCACCATCGTCGACCTGAGCGCGCGCCGGGTGATCGAGCACGAATGGATCGCCTCGCTCTGCGGCTGGACGCCCTATGCGGGGATGGAGGCGAAGGGCTGGCCGATGATGACCGTGATCCGCGGCCGGCTGGTGATGGCCGAGGGCGAGCTCCTGCTGCCCACGGGCGGCGAACCCGTGGCCTTCCTCGACGCGC
>CAYVAP010000583.1:0-3654 GCA_964449365.1 uncultured Bacteroidia bacterium | reverse complement strand
ACCAATGGGCCTTGTTGCTCATCGGTGAGGGCAAAGCCTACGTGGACGACTCGCCCCTAGAGGAGATCCGCCGTATGCGTGGGGTGCCCACCGAGCCGGGCATCGAAAGCCCCTACCGCGACCGCACGGTGGAGGAAAACCTCGACCTCTTTCAGCGCATGGCGGCAGGTGAATTTGATGAGGGCAGCAAGGTGCTGCGGGCCAAGGTCGATATGACCTCGCCTAACATGCAC
Organism: uncultured Bacteroidia bacterium; assembly: GCA_964449365.1. Taxonomy (GTDB): domain Bacteria; phylum Bacteroidota; class Bacteroidia; order J057; family J057; genus CAYVAP01. Next base: position 3,421 of record CAYVAP010000583.1, on the reverse strand, counting down.
CTGCGCGACCCCATCATGTACCGCATCCTCAAAAAGCAGCACCACCGCACGGGCGACAGATGGAAGATCTATCCTATGTACGACTGGGCGCATGGACAGAGCGACGCCATTGAGGGCATCACTCACTCCATTTGTACCCTAGAGTTTGAGGTGCACCGCCCACTCTACGATTGGTTTTTGGATCAGTTGCCCGCGTTCAAGCCGCGCCCGCGTCAGATCGAATTTGCTCGCCTCAACCTGAGCTACACCATCATGAGCAAGCGCAAGCTGCTCAAGCTGGTGGAGGAAGGCCATGTCACCGGCTGGGACGACCCCCGTATGCCTACCCTCTCGGGCATGCGCCGCCGGGGCTACACCCCTGAGGCCATCCGCAACTTTGCTGAGGCCATCGGCGTGGCCCGTCGCAACAACGTGATCGACGTCTCCCGCCTCGAGTTTTCGGTGCGCGAAGATCTCAACCGCCGCGCCCCCCGCGTGATGGGGGTGCTGGACCCAGTCAAGCTCGTCATCACTAACTATCCCGAGGGGCAGGTGGAGGAAATGGAGATCGAAAACAACCCCGAAGACGAAGCCGCCGGCAGCCGCCGGGTGCCCTTCAGCCGCGAGCTGTGGATCGAGCGAGACGATTACAAGAAAGACCCCCCCGGCAAGAAGAAGTGGTTTCGCCTGGGGCCTGATCGCGAGGTGCGCCTCAAAGGGGCCTACATCATCCGCGCCACCAAGCACGTGGAGGATGAGGAAGGCCACATCACCGAGATTCACGCCGAATACATCCCCGAGTCGCGCAGCGGCAATGACACTAGCGGCCTTAAGGTCAAGGGTACCATCCACTGGGTAAGCGTGGCGCAGGCCCTGCCCGTTGAGGTGCGCCTCTACGACCGTCTTTTCATGGACCCCGATCCCGCCGGGCACAAGGATCAGGATTTTTTGGAGTTTCTCAACCCCGACTCGCTGCGGGTGATCGACCCTGCCTACGTGGAGCCGCATCTCAAAGGAGCCAAGGAACTGGATCAGGTGCAGTTCATGCGCAAGGGCTACTTTTGCGTCGATCAGGACTCGACCGAGGAGAAGCTGGTCTTCAACCAGACGGTGGGCCTGAAGGACACCTGGGCCAAGGTGGGGGGAAAGTAGCGCGTTTCGGCGCTGGTGAGGCCCTTCGTGCCGAAACCCCCACGCTTGCAAAGCCTCGCGAGCGCGTGAGGTGAGGCACTGTGTGCCGCAATCCGCTGGTGAGGCACTGTGTGCCGAAACCCCCGCGCTTGCAAAGCCTCGCGAGCGTAATGTGTGGGGCCTCATGAGCGCAGCATGTGGAAGAGGCACGGAATTTGATGTATTTCTGCTACTTGGTCGTATGATCGCTGGTGCGTTGCTTTCCAGGGGCTCGAATCATCGCCGTCTGCTATCCCTTCGCCTAGAAAACGATTTCAAAGCTAAGGTTAATTTAACGTTTAGGATCAAAAAATATTACCCTTTTTCGAGGGTATTTTTTTATCTTTGGCTCAAGGCTTGTGGGAAACGATGATTTGGAGTGATTATTGCCCATTTTGTCTGATAAAATGCGAGAGATTGGGTAAAATTTTCTTACGCTTTCACTTTGGGAAACTCTCTAACCATTCGTGCCTAGTAAATAGCCATTGATCCAAAATATCCGACCATTCGCGCAGCAGAGCAGAGAATTCGAGACGCGTGATGCTAAGTTTGAAACATGAAAGGGCGATAATCCTGGATTACAAGAGCAAGGGCTAGGGTTGATTCATCCCGGAAGCGGGATTTGAGTCCCCTAGTTTTTTTTGATGTCTGGTGCAGCGTGGCGTTGTATCAGGCATTCAATTTTTAAGGGGGTGATTCGTTCCACCCATGATCTGATTTTTGTAGCTTTACGAAGGGCTTTATACGCTGTCAATTGCTTCTCTCCCATGAATCAACCGCGCTGGATTTGGTACACATTGCTTGGCATTTTTTACCTGGGGTTGGCCGCTCAGGTAGTTTGGTATGAAGTGCGAAGCGATTATCTGTGGACCTATCGAGTGGATGAAGAGGTTTTTGGTCTCTTCGAAGGTAATGATTGGGTGACCTGGGAAGATACAGAAAATGGGGTAGTGGCTAAACGGGTACACCCTTTGCCGAGCTACAAGCCGATCGATATGGCGCGGGTGCGCAAGGGCGATCGCCTGTTGGAGCTGGACTTTCGCCTCATCACCCGAGCCGGAGTGGTCGATACCATCACGCGAGCGGCCCGGCCCGGACATCCCTTTTCTCTCAAATTGGAGCGCCCCGATCCCTACAATCAGGTGATCGAGAAGATAAACGTGGGGATGTTCAACGGCTATCGCTTGGCCTTTAGCTTCAATGACTACGGTGGCTATTGGATGCTGAGCGGGTGGATCGCAGGCATTGGCACCTTTCTGGCCCTGATCGTGCTGGTGATCTTGCAGCCACTGGCGCGGGGCAGTTTTCGCTCTTACTTGCCGCTGCTGAGTATCGTGTTGATAGCGCTGTTGTTTTTTACCATACAATTGGCGCGGTACGTGTACTTGATCGTCGAAAACGACCTTCAAAACGTGCGTTTCGAGCGGATCTACATGCTGAGCTATCTGATACTGCTTCTAGGCTACAGCATCAGCTATTTTTACTTCAAGGTGCGGGCTGGTAAACGCATTCCCTGGATCATCCTCCCCTCGCTGCTGGTGGGGCTGTATCTGCTGCTGCGCTTTTATCAGGTCTCCTTCGAAGCCGAGCAGTTGAAGCACTTTCACGACCTGATCGAAGCTCAGGCGGTGGCTTTCTTTCTGTGGCACATTGCCGGAGCGCTGGGATTGTTTCTGGTCTGGGCCTGGACTAGTCAGGGCCAGCAAGCCCTGCTTGGCTTGGGTACGGTGCTGGTATTGGCCTTGCTGGGCTGCGCCTACTACGTCTGGCCTGCCCGTGAAACCCTGCTGCATCACGAGCACGTGTGGTTTGGGGGCAATCTGCTGCTGTTTTTCCCGATCATGAATGCCAGCTTTTTGCAATTGCAGTTTGGCAAGGTGAGCCTGGTCGTTACCCAGACCTTCCAATACCTGGTGACCATCCTGCTAGCCATTGTGGTGTACCTGTTGATCACACAATTGTTCAATTATATTCAGCCCAACATCCAGTATCGCCGCATCTTGGAGTTTATCACCTTCCTCGTGGTGATGGCCATCGGGCGCATCCTATACCTCGCCTACGAAAACCGCCTGACCAAATACTTCATTTCGCGGCAGCGGGAAAAGCTCACCCTCTTCAAAGCCTTCATTGCCCGCATTCCGCAGTACACCAATGCCAACACCCTCGAGCGCGACCTCAAGCAAGAACTGAAAGCCTACTTTGGCACTGAAGAGCCGCGCATCTGGTGGTGCAAACCCGAGCAGGACCCTATCGAAGTATTGGTAGAAGACAT
>CAYVAP010000582.1:0-3655 GCA_964449365.1 uncultured Bacteroidia bacterium | reverse complement strand
TGGCCACCACCATCGTGGAGTCGGGGCTGGACATCTCCAACGCCAATACCATCATCATCAACGAGGCCAACAAGTATGGCCTCTCGGAGCTGCACCAGATGCGCGGGCGGGTGGGCCGCTCCAACCGCAAGGCGTTCTGCTACCTGATCGCGCCGCCGGAGATTTCGCTCACCCAAGACGCCCGCAAGCGCCTCAAGGCCATGGAGGAATTCAGCGACTTGGGCAGCGGCTTTCACATCGCGCTGCGCGACCTCGACATTCGGGGGGCGGGCGACCTGCTGGGTGCTTCGCAGAGTGGCTTCATCACCGAGGTGGGCTACGACATGTACCACAAGATTCTGGACGAGGCGGTGCGGGAGCTGAAGGAGGAGAACTTTGCCAACCTTTTCGCCGACGAGATCGCCGAGCGCAAGAAGATCATCGTGGACGACGTCAAGCTCGACCTGGACCTGGAGATGCGTCTGCCCGAGATGTACGTACCCAGCATCCCGGAGCGACTAAAGCTCTACCGCCGCATCGCCGGGGCGGAAAACGAGGAGGAGCTACGCGAGATTCAGCGCGAAATGATCGATCGCTTCGGCCCCATGCCCAAGCCCGTGCTGGCCCTCTTCGACGCCAGCCGCGCCCAGGACTTGGCCCAGCGCATCGGCATCGAGCGCATCGTGCTCAAGGGCAGTAAGCTGCGCTTCTTCTTCGTCAGCGACCGCAAGTCGCCCTTCTACCAGAGCGAGGCCTTCCCTCGCCTGATCAACTACGTGCAGACCTTCTCCGTCCGGGTGGGCCTCAAGGAATCTGACAAGTTCCTCAGCCTGATCTACGAGGAGGTGGGCAGTATCAAGCGAGTACTGACCCTGCTGAAGGAGGTGTGGCGCTTCCTCTACCCCGAGCAACAAGAGGAGGTGGATGATTCGGAATTGGAGATTCGCAATGGTACCCGGACCTGATCCGGGTCCTAGTTTGAGTGGTCAAGGTACCACCGGATTTCATTCGGAGTCTGCAAGTCCTCAGCTGGGGTATGTTCTCGCTCTCGTAACTCTGGTGAGGTACCATAAGCTGAAACGGCGGTTTTGCTATGGGCGCTTGACAGAGACAAAGACGCCGTCCAAATGGTCGAAGTCTTGATCTTCTGTGATTAAGACTGCTGCGGCTACGCTCGCGGTTGCGGCAATCCATAGGTCATTCTTGCCCATATTTCGGGCACTCATGCCTGGCGGGCTTGCTGAGTCTTTTCCTTGGCTGAAAGCGTCTATTTCTGCATACCGTTGAACAATTTCCTCGTTGGTGTGGATGATGATGTTTTGGTCCATCAGCTCTGTGAGCGAATTACGTTTTTTGCTTCCCCAGCTTCGCTGCCGAGCGATAGAGAATAATTCTGCTTCGACCGCCGCTGGAATGAGAAGAATGGCATCAGAGCCGATGACGGAGATCCCGTCAACTATAATATCAGTGACTTTCCCAGTCAAGAGCTTGAGCCATCCATTGGTATCCAGTACGTAACGGTTCATTTCCGAAGCAGCTTATGCAGTTCCTCATAAGCTTCCTCTCCGGGCCATTGACCTGCCAAGCTCTTTGGAGTTTCTCGCTTCTTTCCTTCCTTGATCTGCCTTTCTATTTGCTGGTCCACGGTTTCTGCCTTAGGTACCACCCGAAAAAGGTCATCGCCTGGTCTTGAAGCCGATACCTGATCGATCAGCAGATGAGCCAGCTTTCCATTTGGCCGAAAATATGCTGTCCCAGTTAAGGCCAGCTCTTTTCCCCAGTAGTCCTTGACATTTCCTTCCCGCAACTCCTCGGTTAGGAAGCCCGTTGCAGTACCCCCATCTGATAACAGCACTTTAACCCTTGAGCGGGAGTGCTCCAAAAGGTCTAGCGTCCCCACCACCATCACGCGCTCAGGTTTTGGCGTCTGCTCTTCGAGTAGGTTGATTCTTTCGAAATCTTGCTGGCTGAGAGATACCGTTGTTTCTATGCTGCCATTGCCTAGCACAATGGATTCTTGCGGGGACTTGAGCACTTTCTTGAGCTTACGCATATCCTTCAAAAGGGGCTTATCGAGAAACTCAACCTCCCCACCAGAAAGGGCCTGCTGAAAGCTGCTAATAACGAGACTCATGCCCGTCTCCTCACGATAGAGTTGTTCCCATTCTGGGCGTTCAAGGTCTAACTGTACGCCACCCGGAAGCTGTTTAAGAATGGGAGGGGCTTCTAGCGCTAGCACCGTACTCCCTTTTCGAAGCCCAACCAGTTCTATCTTGATTCCTTCGATGACCTCGGCGGGTCGCTTTCCACGGCTTTTGCTGAATCCACGAGTACGAATTTGCATAGCGTCTCTGGCAATCTCCATGAGAATAGCCGATAGCTCAGCCAATCGGTCGAGAGAAATTCGGCCGTCCTGCTGGCTAGCGTGCCCTTTAATGCTGATTTCGTAGTTCATAGCGAGGCTCCGCGAGATGATTGGTTGACACCAAAATCCAGAAGACTCTAAGTTACTGGGTTGAAGGTTATTATCCAACTGGCTTATTCATACATAACACAGTGGTATCCAGGATACCAAGCTGCAACCCCACCCGCTGCCAGGGAGGATCCCTCCGGATTTCATCCGGCCCCTTGAAATCGCCATGCCGTGGTTTGGCCGTAGCGGGGATTTCGTCGTATATTCTCCCAGTAAACGTCTAAAAGCCTTCCCTATGATCGACTATCGTGACTACCTCAGCTCCGACCCTGACATCATGCGCGGCAAGCCCGTGCTCAAAGGCACCCGCATCACGGTGGAGTTGGTGCTGCGGAAGTTGGCAGGGGGGTATGGCGTGGCAGAGGTGCTGGAGATGTATCCGCACGTAAGCAAGGAGGCGGTAGAAGCGGTGATTGCCCACTCATCTAGTCCTGATTGCCATGCCAGCCTATGATTTGTACCACGACGTAGTCCGGACGGCTTTGGAAAAAGACGGTTGGACCATTATGGATGATCCCTACGTGCTGCGCACGGGCACAATCAACTACGAAGTTGATTTGGGGGCTGAGAAGCTAATTGCTGCCAACAAGGCTGAAACCAAGATCTTGGTAGAAGTTAAGAGCTTCTTACAGCAGTCCAAGGCGTATGAAATGCACACGGTGCTAGGGCAATTCAACACCTATTTTCTGGCCCTAAAGAAGCAGGAACCAGATCGGAAGCTGTACCTGGCGATCACGCGAGAAGTGTACGCAAGTTTCTTCACCCAAGGGTTCATCCAAGAACTCATCAAATATTACCACGTAAATTTGATCGTATTCGAACCCCATCAAGCAACCATCGACCAATGGATGCCATGACGGCCCAAAAAGAAACCCACTACGCCCAGTTGCTCCAGACGTTTCTAGAGGACTACGTGCAGGAGCGCTACAGCCGCGATCCCTCTGGCCTGGAAAACCATGTGATCATCGACCCCAAGGGCAAGCATTTTCAACTGCTGCGGGTAGGCTGGACCCACGGACGGCACATTTTCGGGGTCCGCTTCCACTTCGACCTGAAGGACGGCAAAGTCTGGGTGCAAGCCAACAACACCGAGGCCATGATCGGCGATGACCTGATCAAGTACGGCATTGCCCGCGAAGACATCGTCCTGGCCTTTCATCCCCCCGAGCTGCGGGTACATACGGGCTTTGGGGTGGGGTGATC
>CAYVAP010000581.1:1619-3665 GCA_964449365.1 uncultured Bacteroidia bacterium | reverse complement strand
GTATTGACCGAGGGTCCCAAGTTGACTGGCTCTGACCAGCGCCGCCAGCTATCATCGAGGTGGTAGGAGACGTAGATGTCGTGATCGCCCAAGCCGCTGCGGCCATCGCTGTTGAAGTAGAGGGCGCGGCCATCGGGGGCCAAAAAGGGCGCATCTTCATGGCCTTCGGTGTTGATCACGCTGCCGAGGCTAAAGGGCTCAAACCAGCCGGTGTTGTTGCGGGGAAAAGCCGCGTAGCGGTCAGCGCCGCCATAGCCGCGCAGGGTGTCGGTGTTGGTGAGGAGCAAAACCCGCCCCGGGGCCAGATAAAAATCCTTGACCGTGCCTGCATAGTCAAATCCACTGATGTGCATGGCTTGGGGGGGCATCCAGCGGCCACTGCGATTGCGTACGCTGTAGCTAAGCCCCGCTTCGTTGACGCCAGGAGAGGTGTGCATCATCCAGAGGGTATCGCCATTGGGAGATACCTGCCACACGAAGTCATGCCCTTTGCTGTTGAGGGGAGGGCCAAGATGCTGCGCTGCGCCCCACTCGCTACCCTGGCGAGGGGCTACCCAGATGTCGCCCGGATCAAACTCGCCAGCGAGATTGTCAGGGTGGCTGCGCCGCCAAAAGTACAAGGAGTTGCCGTCGGGACTAGGGGTAGGCTCTCGCTCTTCGTAGGCCGAGTTGATCTCGCTACTCAGCCGTCGGGCCTCCTGAGCCAGGCAGGGCAGGGTGCTACAATAAATGACAAGCAACAAACAGGTGCGAAAAAGCATATGGATCGAGATTGGGGAACAGAAACAGAGGATGAGCGACGCAGTTGCATCCTTGGGTGGTTTCGCTGAGCGAATGGTAGCAGTAGACGTGCGTTCAGGGCAGAGGATACGTAAAAAAAAAGTAACTTTGAATCTCCATTTAGGCTCATCTTGGGAGAAAAATCTTGGATCAATTTGTGAGAATTCTAGGCCAGAACCAGAGCGGCTGAGCCGTTGCAGGCGAGAGGGGGAATAGCGCGCAGCCAGCTAGGATTAGGCCCAAGGCAAATTGGCCAAATTGTGTATTTTTGTGTACACTTTTGGCACAATGGTAGACAGTCATTCAAGTAAGGCTTCGTGCAGAGATGATTAGGTCGATGAGCTGAAAAAAATGTATTTCTCAGGTCATTCAGATTGAACTTTTGCTTTGTGGATCTAGTTTCTTATCGTATATTTTGGAGGTATTATAGGGCGGACATGACACTTATCAAACTGATATTGAACTTTAGCCTGTTGTTTTCATTGCTAATGGCGCCTTGCATGATGCTGATGGCCTATTGGTACCGAAAGCAACTGGCCAAGACCCTCATGATCTGGAAAAATCCAGAGATGGTCATCATTACCATTACCTTTTCGGTGGTGGCGCTGATTTTGTTTATCGTGGGTACTTCCAGCTTCTTCACCTACTTTGATATACTAGACTCGGCTCAGATTCGGATTTTGGACAAAGCGAAGTTTCTCAACATCGGGATCATCTGCGTACTGGCCTTATTGGGGATGGCCTTTTCTTACGTAGCGATCCGCATGCTGTTGGTACGGGTAATCACAGAGAAAGGGATCGTGATGAATGATCGCCTCTTTCGCATTCCCGACTTTCGGCACGTGATCCAATGGCATGAGATTTCCGACTATTATCTCGTTTCTGATTACCCAAACGTTATATTCACATTGATCACCCAAACGCAGCCTCTACAATTCGAGCGGGTTTCGATCAGTGTGCCAGTGTACATCCGAGAAGACTTTGAAGAGCTGCTGGAGAATAAAATGTACAGTGCCAGCGCGATGCGGGCTCGGGCTGATATCAACAGCCACAAGTACTCCGAGAACTAGTCTCGCTGGCGTTTAGGGTAGGTAATTCGATGGTAGATATCACTTCGCGTAGGTCATCGCCATGGCTAATCGCATCCATGCTTTTTTTGTTCGTCGGAGTCGTCTTGTATCTCTATGATCAAGATCGCTCTGATGAAGAGCTCACGAATCTGGTGCAACGAGGCATCCAAGAAGATTTCGAGGCCTGCATTACCCA
>CAYVAP010000581.1:1134-1609 GCA_964449365.1 uncultured Bacteroidia bacterium | reverse complement strand
CCCTGAAATATGGCCGCGAAGGACGCCTCCTTTCCTGGAGCAATAGTCAGTTTTTGCCCGGTCTCGCCGAGATCGATTTTATCGACAAGCTGACTCGCAGTCCCCTCGTCCGTCTTCAAAATCACTTCTACTATCAGGTGCGCCGCCCTAGTCCAGATCACGCGCTGGTGATCTTGATTCCGCTGCACATCACCTACGAGGTCTACAACGAATTTCTCGATCCCTACCTCTTCCTCGGTCGCTGGCGCGCAACCTATGAGCGCTATGGAAGGCATGAGCTGATGCGTAGAATACGGGTACACCCTCCTGACTTTGAAGGAGAGGCTGATATCGAGATTACCGACGTGGAGGGCAAGTCGGTGTTTCGCTTGAGTCGCGTACCGCTGATGCCGCTACGCATGGGGGTGGGCTATGCGGTGGTGATCTTCTGGGCCTTGGGAGACTTCTGTACGGTGGTTTTTCTGCGCATCTACAC
>CAYVAP010000581.1:0-1124 GCA_964449365.1 uncultured Bacteroidia bacterium | reverse complement strand
TGTACTGGCTCGAACTGCCAGGCGATTATCTGGACTCAGAGCTGTTTTCTCCCAAGATTTTAGCCTTTCACGATCTGGCTTCTTCGTTGGGAGATTTGACCATCAATATCTTTACGCTAGCAGCTTTGGTGTGGGTGCTGTACACCCATTTTTTCCGTCTCAGCAACCTTCTTTTCCGTCGGTTGCTGCGCAACCACTGGCTAGCCTGGCCCGCGATGATCATCAGTATTGGCATCAGCTCTTTGCTGATGGCCTGGTACATCGACGTCTTTGAGCTATTCACGCTCAACTCGCAGGTCGACATCGAGTTCTCCAATCTCTTCAAGACGGATTTTTACTCGTACCTGATTCTCATCGACGTGGGTACCCTTTGGCTCGCCTTGTCGATGGTGATGTTCATTCTGCTGCGGTTGAATATGCTGTACCTGTGCCGCTACGGATGCCCATGGCTGAGCCTCAGCGTACAGGCGTTGCTGGTGGTGGGGTTCAACTACTTTCTTCATCAATCTGCTCCAGCCGCCATCTTGCTCTCTACGGTGAGCTTGCTGCTCTATGGCTTGGTGATATACCGCCTGCCCTTTGGCCCTATTTTGAAGCAAGATCTGGTCAATTATCTACTTATCACCATAGTGGCCTCCATGCTGGTCACCTACAATGTGGTGCTAGGTGTGCGTATCAGTAAGCGTCATCGGGCCCAGCAAATCGCCGAGCGGGTGCTCAGTAGCCCGACCACCAATACCTTACTCAACTATGATAAGGCGATCTCGCGCGTAGAAAGTGATATGGAAGAAATCCGGGCCAAGCGTGCCTCGGCTTCCGACTTCAGCGACTTCCGTGATTGGCTCAACGAAAACTACCTCCGCGCCAACTTCAAAGGCTTCAACGTCTGCCTCTTCCTTTACGACTCTACCGGGCAGCGCCTAGACAGTGATCCAGATATCGTTCCGACCTTTGGGCTTGAGCACGAATTCCCCCTCAGCGAGCGACGGGGGATACAGCTCTCACGCGATCATCCGCTCTATCAAATTCCCAACCCCACCAACGAGATCGTAGACAGCTTCGTCAGCTCCTTTGAGCTGTACCTAGGGCCTGACTCCACCGAGCAGACCCAATTGTTGCTAGAA
>CAYVAP010000580.1:0-3667 GCA_964449365.1 uncultured Bacteroidia bacterium | reverse complement strand
ACCCTTATACCCTTACACCCCTGACCGTTCATACAGGTGAGATTGGTTGCTCCGCATATAAATCCAAAACAGCGGGTAATAATTTCTCCTCCGGAATAAAGGGGATGCCGTAAAGCTTTTTTGCTGCCTGCTCGCCGATGGATTGAATCACTGCTCCTTCGGCCAAAGCCCTGCTTGTTAGCAAGGGGTCTTTAAGGTCTGCTTGCATGGCAAGGCTTTGATTCACCACCCAGGCGTAGGGATGAATACCCGCCCGTTTTAAATCTTCCTGAAGGGTAGCTGCTTCTCGCATAGGCGTGGTTTCGGGAAGCGTTACCAATATTACTTTTGACAAGTCAGCATCTTGTAACGACAGGTAAGGCGTTTTGATTTTCGATGGATCCATGCCCGTATTGCGTAGCACCTCCCGGTGGTAGCTGCCTGCGGTATCGAGCAACAACAAGGTGTGGCCGGTAGGCGCGGTGTCAATCACCACAAACTTGCGCTTGGCCTGCTGGATGGCTTTTGAAAAAGCGTGGAAAACAGCTACCTCTTCCGTGCAAGGCGACTTTAGGTCTTCTAACAACAACCTCTTGCCCTGCTCGTCCATATTTTTGCCTTTTTGCGACAGCACCTTATCGGTGTAGCGCTGGGTCTCCAGCTTAGGGTCAATCCGGTCTATGGTCAGGTGGTCGGGCAGTCCATCCAATTGGCTGATGAAGTCCTGCACGTGGGCGGCCGGGTCCGTAGTGGTGAGGTGCACCTCAAAGCCTTTTCGGGCAATCATGACGGCAATGGCAGAGGCAACCATGGTTTTTCCTACGCCCCCTTTTCCCATGGTCATGATCAATCCGTGGTCTTTATCCTGGGTAAGGTCTTCCACTAATTGGTCAATTCCATTCAGGCCATGATTCCCTGCTGGGGAAGCTGCTGCATCGGCGACCAATTGCGCCTGTACATCCCGGTTTAACAGGGAGCGCAGCTTCTCGATGCCCAACACATTGTAAGGTAGCAAGGGATACGTTTGCAGGGGAAGGTTTTGAAGCTTTACCGGCATCGTATCTAACTGCCTGGCTGCCAGGGTTTCCATCTTTTGCGCAAACGCATCAGATGGATCCAGCGCTTTGAAAGCCCCATTTACCAGCAGCTCTTGATGGTTCAATCCCAGTTCATACAATTCTTCACTGGTCCTGACCGCTTCTTTGAGGGAAGCCTGCTCTGCACGAGCTACCAGGTAAAAGGTGGTTTGTGAAGCATCGCGTAAGGTGGCAACCACCTTGTGGTATCGTTCCTGGCTGCTCTTCAATGCGGAGGTGGGACCCAAACAGGCGGCTCCGTCCGGATTCTCTTCAGAAAAAGAAGCCCAGGCCGCGGGCAGTTCCAATAGGCGTAACGTATGGCCGGTAGGTGCGGTGTCAAAAATGACCACATCAAAGGTACCGCTTTCATTTTCACCCGATATAAATCGAGAAAATTCATCAAAAGAGGCAATCTCCGTGGTGCAAGCACCCGACAGTTCTTCATTCATCTTTTTGATATCCGCTTCGGGCAGGACATCGTGCAGGGGCTCCGTTACCCGTTTGCGGTATTCCGCTGCCGAAACTTCCGGGTTGATGTTGATGGCAAAAAGGTTGGAGACTCCTCGTACGGCATTGACTTTTTCATGTACTGGGCTTTCCAGCACATCCTGAAGATTAGAGGCGGGATCTGTGCTAATGAGCAATACTTTATGGCCTTTATCGGCCAGTTTTACCGCATTGGCGCAGGCGAGCGATGTTTTTCCCACCCCGCCTTTTCCCGTGAAAAATAAGTAGGTGGTTGAATGACTTTTCATAACATTGATTTTAGGGGAGAACTGCACAGGGTGTCATCTACCTCTTCGCCACACACTCCAGTGCTGCCACGCATTGCCGGGTCTAAAATCGTGATTTTCATGCTTTTCCTTTTTGCTTGATCGATATATTGTAATGTAACGATTAATATCACTCAATACCAATTTTAACGTTGGTTGCCAGCCTTTCTTTCGGCTACTGTTAATGTGGGGCCGGGTTTTCATCATCCCTTCCATTGCAGAATTTTGTAATTTTTGGGGGGGAGGGAACCCGTCTGCTTGCCACCAGAGAGGGCGTCATCAAGGGTGTGGGCAGTTACCACCTGTATCACTTGCCCCACTCGAGGGCCAAACTCGAATGGATGAGAAATGATAATTTTGTAAATTACTGCTAGAAAGCTGATCTTTAACTCAGCCTGCTCAATGCCGGTTGTCGCAGGCAATCCTCAAGAACTGGCCTGATCCGTCGAGCAGGTACGTTGGCTTATGTCACCTACCCCAACCCCTTTCGGGCCACCTACGGCGAAACAGGGATTCAGCCCCCCCCGTTGGCTGGGCATCCAGCTATCGCGCGGCTTCAAACCGACTTACTGCCCTGATGCACCCGTGTCGCGCCGATAAAACGTACCGTACAGTAGCCAACCGTTTTCTTTCGATTTTGCCCGATAATTACCTGATAAATCAGTGGACAAAGCCGTATCTTTAGGGGCATCTGGTTAGTTGGACAACTTGAACGATCATCTGATACGCGATGGGCACTCAACAGTCGGTTCCTTCCCCTCACAGCACGATGCGGGCCTCATTCGAGCAATTCACGAGAGCCCACGTCAAACACCCCCGGGATGCCGAGATCGAGGAAATTCTCGACATCTTCCAGGAAAAGACTTTCCGCCGGGGAGCGTTCTTCCAAGAGGCCCACACCGTCTCTATCGAACTGGGCTTTTTGGTCACAGGGAGCGCTCAATCCGTCATTGTCAAGGAAAATGGAGACGAAATATCGGGCCGATTGATCGCTGCCCCCCATTTCATTTTTGACATGATCAGTGCTCGGAGCCAGGAGAGGAGCAATATCGCCTTTCGGTTTTGTGAAGACGCTACCCTGCTGGTTGCGCCTTATGCCGCCGTGAAAGCCCTGTTAGACACCAACCTGACGCTGAATATCCTGATCCGGGAATACACCGCCGACCGGACGGTCGAGATGGGCAAGTGGCTGATGCTGTTTCTGACGGGTTCCGCCAAGGATCGCTACCGATTCATTTTGGAAAGAAACCCCAAGCTGCTAGATAAATTCCCCTTACGCGCCATCGCCTCCATGATCGGCATTACCCCTACCCAACTCAGCCGGATTCGCAAGCAGAGTAAGTAACTTCGAGGGAAATCTCAGCCTGTAAAGAAGTCTCAACATATGTTGAAGACTTTTGCGAACCGCCTTCTCTAGCTTTGTGGCAAGTTCTGACCACAAAAGCGATGATACACCTTTTTGTTTCTTCCCTGCTAATCTGGCTGGATAGGCACTTTTTGCTGGCCCAAACGGACGAGCCAAAGCTGAAGCTCTCCCTGCAAACCGCTCTGCTCGCCTACCCCACGGCGGGTGGCTGGAGCGCCTGGGGATCAGCTCAGTTGGGCCTGCACAAGCTTTCGTTGGCTTATGTCACCTACCCCAATCGCTGGCTAGAGCGCTCTCCTGAGAAACTATCCCCTCACGACAAGATCATGTGCGTAAACGAAAACGCTCTCAAAAAAACGAAATGAAATATCTTGCCATTACCCTTCTGCTGGTTGGGTTACAGTCTGTTGGCTTCGCCCAGCAAACCCGCTACGACACCTTGACCCATGATGGGCTAGAGCGGGTGTACA
>CAYVAP010000579.1:0-3672 GCA_964449365.1 uncultured Bacteroidia bacterium | reverse complement strand
ATATGCAAGCTGGATAGGCTGCCTCAGAAACTGCGGGCGACACGGAAGCCAACATGGTTGAAGCGATTGCCCGGGCTGTTGTTGCCGCGATTAGCCACGCGACAGCTGACCGGATTGCTGATCCAACTCCCGCCGCGATACACGCGGCGCGAGCCCGAGCTGGGCCCTTTCGGGTCGCGGCTGGGGCTATTCTTGTAATAATTGCTATCGTACCAGTCCCAACACCACTCCCACACATTCCCGCTCAGGTTGTACAAGCCTAGGCTATTGGGGTTAAAGCTGTCTACCGAGACAGTCTTTTTTCGGTACGTGCCCACCTGCGAGTAAGGCTTTTTATAGCTTTCCGAAGCATAGAAGTTCATCTGAGCCGCATCAGCCACATTCTCCCCGTTGCCAAAGCGGACCTTTCCGCCGCCTTTTCCGTCTACCGCCCGGGCCGCGTACTCCCATTCCACCTCGGTGGGCAGACGGTAGCCCTTGGCGCGCCAATTGGCGGTAACCAGCCATTTTTTGTCGTCGTAGCTGCTGCTATTGTTTGGGTCTTTGCGCCCTTTGTTGATGGTGTAGACGGGCTCCAAGCTTCGCTGCTCGCTTAGCCAGTTGCAGTACTCAATGCAGTCGTACCAGTCCACGTTGATGACGGGGAGCTTACCTCTCCCCCAGCCTTCATCCTCCGGTTTCTTCCGGCCGGTGGCATCGCAGAAGGCGTCAAACTCAGCAAAGGAGACTTCCGTGGCAGCCAGGTAAAAATCGGAGACGGTTACCGTATGGACGTCCTCGTCGTTTTCCTCCTTATCCTCCATCACATCGCCCATCTGAAAGGTACCGCCTTGGATGAAAACCATGCCGTCGGGGAGGTCGCGAGGATTTCCCGTCTTGAGCCGGGAGATCTTATCCTTAGCTGCGGCAGCGAAGCGTCCCTGGGGATGGGTAGCCAGGTATTGCTCATAAGCTGCGACCGTGTTGCGGCTTTTGGCGCCGCTCCAGTCGGCCAGGTCCCGGCCCTCGGCCTCCTCAGAGATGAGCTTGCGTTCACGTTGCCGGGCGAGGTTGGCAAAGTCGCCTTGGGGGAAAGCTTCCAGGTATTGCCGATAGGCGGCGGCGGTGTTCAGGCGGTTAGCTCGCTCCCAAGCATTGGCTTCGCGCTCAAGGTCGGAGAGGTCGAGCTGTTGGCGCACAAACAAAAAGCTACTGCCCACCTCATCCGAGCCAAACTCTCCCCGATGCGGGTTGGGCAAAGCCCGGCTCAGAGCGGCCCAGACATCTGAGCTGGTGAGGATGCCGTCCACCCCGCCGGGGTTGAGCAGACCTTCTTGTAGCTTTTTGGCAAAACTGGACTTGTCGGGGGTCTGATCGCCTCGTCCATCCGAGGTAAAAAAGAGACGGGCTTTGGTGGTCAGGTGCTTGTTGAGTAGCCTTTGCCCCTCGCTCAGCTCGCCCGGCCGCTGGAAGTCTTCGATACTCATGTTTTGCCAGCTGGGATCGAAGGTTACACTGTAGCAAGCGTCGATCGCCACCAGAATGTGCTGGCACTCGAGGTTGTCGATAAAGCCCCGCCAGTAGGAATAGGGCAAGGCGGTGCGCCGCAGCAGCCGGGGATCTGCATCCCGGGGCAGGTAATAGCCCTCGTCGAATTCTTCTTCTCCATGCCCGGAGAAAAAAATGAAGAGCTGCCCGCTGCCGTCGAAGCGACCCTTGGCATACTGGTCCCGGTATTCAATCAGCTTGTTTTCGATCTCCTCCAGGCTGGGATCGGGGACTACCTCTGTCGAGAAGCCAAATTCGTTCTCCAGCCGGGCGGCAATAGCCTTGGCGTTTTGGATGGGGTTTTGCAGGTCCTGGAGGCTGGGGTCCTCGTAGTTGGCCGTGGCGAAAAAGAGGGCGCGGTCCAGGCCGGGGCGCAGGGAGCTGACAGGCTCCTTGGGCGCACTGCCCAGCAAGCAGAGGCAGCCCAGCCAGAGAAGGGGGAGCAAGCGGTTCATGCGGGGGATTTTTTAAATAGTGAAAACACAATGCGGCCCACGTAAATGCCGAAGCCGGCTTCGAGCAAGGTCAGGAAAGTATTCATCTGGGCGTAGCTGATCACGCCCTGGGGCCGCAGACTGATGATCAGCAGGAGCCCTAAGCCGTAGGCGGCCAGCACGCCGAAGGCCAGCCACTGGAAGCTGCGGCTGCGCTGCGGCTGCTCAGCGGGAGCGGGCTGCGCTTGCGGATCGGCCTGGCTCAGCTCGATCACCTCCCGGATCATCACCCCGGTATAGGTGGTGAAGACGGGGATGAGCAGGCCCAGGGTGCCGCTGAACTGGTCGGCGCTAAAGCCCCCGGATTGCCACTCGGTGAACAACCACCCGATCACCACCAGTTTGATGGCGAGCATGAGGTAGAGTAAGCGGCGCTTGAGCTTCGCTTCCGGCACCGTTTTGGGCTTGGGGGGCGGCGCAGGCTGGCTTTCGGGCTTGGCGGCAGGTTTTTGGGGAGGCTTCATCGGCAGCTGAGGTTACGTTTGAGGCTTTCGCGGAAGGTGTCGGCGTAGCGTTCGAGGTAATCGTCGAAGTCGAGTTCCATGCTCAGGTAAGCGCCCCGGCGCACCCGCTCGTACAAGCCCGAGCCATACTTGCCATCGATCTCGATGGACAGCTCGACGCCCTCATGGATGGGGCGGCAAGCCACGGTGAAGGTCAGCAGTTCGCGCTTGGCCCAATCGCACGGATAGCCGAAGGTCTGCAAGACCGAACAGAGGGTCGGCTGGGCCTCATCGATCAGCACCTCCCGGCACAGGTTGGTCACCTCGAAGCGCAAGACGTTTTCTGATTCCAGCACCGTCATGGTGGGGGTAGTGCCCTTGCAGGGCGAAGCTTCATAACGGGCTTCCGCGTAGGCGAGCACCTGTTCGAAGAGAACGGCCTGGCTGCAGGTCTGCTGGAAGGCCATCACCGAAGCGGATTTGCCGCCGTTGGGATCAGGTTTGAGGACGATGTGGCGGGTCTTGGACCTGGGGCTGGACCGCTCCACCTTCACCTGGCCCTCGGCAAAGTAGATGGCCCGCATGAAAAGCGGTTCTTGCTTGAGGTCGTAGGTGTCGTAGATTTGTACGTCAGCCATAGACTGCCGCAATTCCATCAGGTGGACCAGCTTGTAGAAGAGCTGCTGCTCCAGGGTGATGGAGTGGTTGCGCTCGAAGCGGTGTTTGAGGCTGTCCCAGGCCACCACCACCGAATCGACCTGGCGGAAGGGCATTTCGAGGTAGAGGGAGAGGTGGTCTGCTTTGACCGAGATCTCCCGCACCCGCAGCACCGAGCCGAGGCCGCTGTGGTCGAGCCAGCGCTGGTAAAGCTGGGATTGCTGCTGGAAGAATTCCAGGTCCTGGGTCAGGTCCCCCGGCGGCGGCTGGGGTTGGGCATAGGCGGCCGGGACGAGGAGGCCCCAAGCCAGCAGAAAGGGCAGAAAACGAAGCATAGGCGACAGTAGTTTAGGCGCAAAGGAAGCGTGAGGGGGTAGGAAAATGAGGGAAACAACAGGCCGACCACGAATGGGAAGGGTTACGGAAGTTAAAATTACGAAAAATTGGCAGCAATTTGAAAAGGGGGGAGCGAACTATTTGATTGGCGCAGGATATGTGCCCCCGCACCCAAGCCACCTGGCTAGCTTGCCCCAACTTCGTAGGTTTTTCGA
>CAYVAP010000578.1:0-3678 GCA_964449365.1 uncultured Bacteroidia bacterium | reverse complement strand
GCTGTCGCAGACATTGGGGATGGGCGCTAGGGAAAGCGCCACGTCGCCACCCACCACCACGGTATAGTGCGCCGTGTCGATGCCGCAATTGTTGTCGGTGATGAGCGAAACGATGTACACCCCCGGCACGGTGAAGGTGATCTGGGTGCTGTCGCCCGTGCTGTCGAAGGGGGCCACGTAGCTCCAGCCCGAGTCGGGGGTGACGTACCACTCATAGTTGAGCTGCCCACCGTAGGAGTTGCTGCCGTCGAAAAGCACGGTGAGGGGTACGCAGCCGGTGGAGTCGGATGCCACGATGTCGGCGATGGGGTCGTCGTTGATACGGATGGTTTCAGTGTGGAAGGTGGTGTCGCAATCATTTACGTTGTTCCAAGCTGCTAATGTCACGGTGTATGTTCCCGGTGAGCTGTACGTATGACAAGGACTTGGCTGACCAAAAATCCCATTATCGGTATTGAAAACGGTTCCATCCCCAAAGTCCCACTGGTAGCTCGTCAGAGTGTCGCAATTGGTATCAAAACCAGGAACCGTATTATTAGTAAAGCAAAAGGTGGTTGTATCCACACAGCCCAGTTGCTCTGAGGGACTAAAATCTGCTTGAGGCGTAGTGAAAATCTGAATGTTGTCTACCAGTGCGTTGGTCGTGTCACAAAAGTTAATTGCAGAAACGGTGACCACGAATTGCTGTCCGGGTTGGCCACAGGAATTAAAATTATAGTTGTGGCTAATGGTATCGGTCACGTTGATAGGGTAATCAGTATCCCAATCAACCAGTGGCGACCCATCTCCTAAATTCCAGACATAATACGTCCCTGGTGGGTTGGTCGCGTATGCATTCAACACAAACTCAAGGTCCGCCGGGGCACATCGCTGCGTTCCTCCTAGTGAGCTAATACCTACGGCAGGGTTGGTTTGATTCGCAACCGTGAACGTCTGAGTTCGGTTGCACCCATTCGTACCATTCAGGGTGATCGTAAGGGTGAAAACGCCCTGGGTGGCATAGGTATGGCTGTTGGGAAGGGGAATCGTGGTTCCATTAAAAACAGGAGATCCATCACCCCAATCGATGGTAAAACTGGCGATGTCACCTGTTGCTGTTATAGGTTGTGGCGGATTGGGTGGGTTATAAGCCGCGAAGTCGATGAGATTGAGCGTAAACGGATTGTTACCACAGTTTACGAACGGCGCTTCCCCGATTGTAGCCCCATCTACGTTTCTGATATCTATAGGCTGCGGAAGCTGATTTACCGTAACGAGCACGGTATCTACATTCACACACCCCGGTCCGTTGCTTGCTACCAGTACATAGCGAGTCGTCGTGTCGGGCGTCGCTATTGGCTGCGCATCCGTCGAATCGTTCAGACTCCCTCCTGGCTGCCAAACGTAAGCCACGCCAGCTACCCCCGGCGTCCCCAGCACCACCGACTCTCCCGCACAGATGGTGGTATCGGGGCCGGCGTCGGCCACACATTGGGCGTGCAGTTGATCGATACTTAGCCAGCCCCATAGCAGCAGCATGGAGCCATACAGGCAAAATCGTTGTAAACCGGACATGACAGGGTCGCGATAGGGAGGGTTGATGATAGAAAGGGCTGGATGACCAGAAGGTGACAACACAGCGTGTAGACTCGCGTCCGATTAGACGCAAATACTTTTCATCGATTTCACCAAAATAGTGAAATCAAGAAGGTAGGAAAGCGTTCTGATTTAGCTCGCAACAAATATGATCAAATATGAATCCATAGTCAATAGCGCATATCCGAATAAGCGCACAGACATGTGCCACTCTGCGCCATGATTTTATCATAAAATACTGATGGGCAGGTAGTTGAATTTAACCACGCTTTTTTGAATTTTTTTACTATTCGCTTCATCTGGGTAGGAAAACTATCCCGGCGCGAGTGCCCTCAAAACGGAAACACCCACGGCGTCAAGCCCACCACCACCGCCCCGTAGAGCAGGCTCAGGCCCAGGCCACCGCGCAGGTAGTCGCTGAAGCGGTATTTGCCTAGGGAGTAGACCATGGTGTTGGTCTGATAGCCGATGGGAGTCAGAAAACTGGCACTGGCCCCGTAGGCGATGGCCATGATAAAGGGCATGGGATCGACGCCTAGTTGCTGCGCGGAGGAGAGCGCGATGGGAAAGATCAGGGCGGCGGCGGCGTTGTTGGTCACCAGCTCGGTGATGATCACGGTGGCTAGGTAGATGCCCAAGAGCGCGCCCCAGGGAGCGCTTTGCCCAAACATCCCGATGATGCCCTGGGCCAGCAGGTCGGCTACGCCGTAGTGGCTGAGCACTTGCGAGAGGCCCAGCGAGGAGCCGATCATGAGCAGCAGGCTCAGGTCGAGGTTGGTCTTGAGGTGCTTGAGGGGCAGGTAGCCTAGAGCCAGAAAGATGAACATCAAGGCCACCATCACCTTGAAAAGGCTCAGGATGCCCAAGGCCGCCACCCCAATACCCCCCACGAAGAGGCTCACCGCGACCCAGCTTTCACCGGGGCTGAGTATGCCATGGGCCTCGATAGGACTGATGGGAATGAAGTTGCGGCGCAGGTTTTCGTGCTTTTTGAACTCCTTGCCCGTGGCCAGCACCAGGCTGTCGCCAGGGTTGAGCACCATCTGACCGATTTTACCCGAGAGGCGCTCTTCCCCGCGCCGCACCGCCACCACCGCAGCGTCAAACTTGGTACGAAACTGTGCATCTTTGATGCGCCGCCCGATCACCGGGGCGTTGTGCTTGATCACCACCTCTTGCAGGTTGGACTTGAGCAGCTCGCCGCTGTGGTCGTGCAGTTCGAGCCCGTCAAATTTGCGTAGCTCCTGGATCTGCTGGATATCACCCGTGAAGACCAGGGTATCGCCTGGCTGAATGTACTCCTCGGGCGTAACGGGCGAAATGAGGTGATCTTGCCGGATGATTTCGGCCAGGAAAAGATACTCCATGCTGCGCAGCCCATTGGTATGCACGGTGCGCCCCACCAGCTTGGAGTCATGGCCCACGGTAGCCTCCAGGAAGTAGTCGCCGTTGCCATTGTCTTGCTCCAGGCCGTGGTTGGGCAGCAGGCGGGGCATCACGAAGATGAGGTAGGCTATGCCCAGCAGGGCCAGGGGAGCCCCCAAGTAGATGAAGTCGTAAAACTTGATGGCCGGCAAGCCAGCCTTGACCACAAAGCTGTTGACAATGAGGTTGGTCGAGGTACCGATCAGGGTGAGTACCCCCCCCATGATGGCGGCGTAGGAGAGCGGCATCAGCAGCTTGGAGGGGGCAAAGTAGCGGTTGGTTTTCACCGTGCCCATCAGGGCAGCCACCACGGCGGTATTGTTGAGGTGAGAAGAAAAGGCAAGCGAAAACAGCGAGAGCTTCAGCAGCGCCTTGCGCATGGAGCCGCCTTCGAAGAGCTGCCGCGTGAGCTGCGGAATGAAGGAGGTCTTTTCTACCACCCCCGACACCTGCAAGAGTAGCAGCAGGGTGATGAGGGTTTCATTGGCGTAGCACGCCAACAGCGCCTGCGGCTCGATCATGTCCAAAAACAGGAACACCCCCACCGCCCCGACGAAGGGCAAGGCTGTCGGCATGCGATTTTGCATCAGCAGCACGATCAGCAGCAGCAAGACAGCGAAGATGAGGTAGATTTCCATGCAGGAAAATTCTGAGTTCAAAGTCCAGGGTTGAAAGTAA
>CAYVAP010000577.1:0-3689 GCA_964449365.1 uncultured Bacteroidia bacterium | reverse complement strand
TGATCTGGAACGAGATCTCTAACCGAATGAGGGAAGTTATTTTTCTCGCCTTACTTAAATTGAGGATGCGGGATGGTGCGCGGGCGAGATCCGGGCCGGGATTCGGAATCGCTACGCCATAGAATGATGCGAACGGTTGGAGGGCTCGTGAGGCTATACGAACTGTTGGACAGCCCCCTCACAAATTTCCCCGCAGTTCCTGCTCGCGCTCGATGGCCTCGAAGAGGGCCTTGAAGTTGCCTTTGCCAAAGGAGCGCGCCCCTTTGCGCTGAATGATTTCGAAGAAGAGAGTAGGACGGTCCTCCACCGGCTTGGTGAAGATTTGTAGCAGGTAGCCCTCGTCGTCGCGATCGACCAAGATGCCCAGCTCGCGCAGGTCACGGATCTCTTCATCGATTTCGCCTACCCGGTCGAGCAGGGTATCGTAGTAGGTGGTGGGCACCCGCAAAAATTCGACGCCGCGGTCGCGCAGTTGCTTGACCGTCTCGATCACGTTGCCGGTGCCCACAGCGATGTGCTGTACCCCGGGCCCACGGTAGTAGTCGAGATACTCCTCGATCTGCGACTTCTTTTTGCCCTCGGCGGGTTCGTTGATAGGAAATTTGACCTTGCCCGTGCCGTTGCTCATCACTTTGGACATGAGAGCGGTGTACTCGGTCGAGATGTCCTTGTCATCGAAGGAGACGAGCTGCGAAAAGCCCATCACGTTGGCGTAAAAGTCGACCCACTTGTTCATCTCAAACCAGCCGACGTTGCCCACCATGTGATCGACGTAGCGCAGGCCCACGGACGAAGGTGCATAATGGCTTTCCCAAGGCTGATAGCCTGGTAGGAACACCCCTCCGTACCCTTCGCGTTCCACAAAAATATGCACGGTATCCCCGTAGGTGTGAATGCCGGAAATGGCCACGGTGCCATGGTCATCATCGTAATTTTTGGGCTCCAGGTAGGGCTTTGCCCCGCGGCTGACCGTCTCATCGAAAGCCGAGCGCGCATCGGGTACCTGCATGGCTACGGCCTTGACCCCATCGCCGTGCAGGTGTACGTGGGCAGCAACCTCGCTCACGGGCGTCAGAGGCGTGGTCAGCACCAGGCGGATTTTGTCTTGCTTGA
Organism: uncultured Bacteroidia bacterium; assembly: GCA_964449365.1. Classification (GTDB taxonomy): domain Bacteria; phylum Bacteroidota; class Bacteroidia; order J057; family J057; genus CAYVAP01. The sequence continues at coordinate 2,576 of CAYVAP010000577.1, read as the reverse complement.
GTACGTAGGAGGCGCGGTCCTTGATGCCCGTCTCCGGGCCGGCATAGGCGTAAGACTGAAAGCCAAAGGCGGTTTTGTAAAAATGCGCGGCTTGCTTGGCGTTGCCGACGTACAGCTCGAGGTAGTCGATGGCTTGGATAGGCAGGAAATCAGACATGAGTAGTAGGTGGGTTATTCGGAATTGGGAATTCGAAATTCGGGATTGGAGAAGACCGGGGGAATTTACGATTCGTCATACTGCGGCCTAGCAGCGTAGGGGTGATAAGCCCGGATGATCCAAGATACAGATTTTGGGCGGGGAAGGAAAAAGATCACTCATCGGGGTCGGCCAGCTTACGACGAAGAAGCAACTCGTCGCGTAGCAGCGCGACGATGACTTGGCAGTAGGGGGTGAGCTTCCCGCTTTCGTCTGGGGTATAGAAGCCCTTGATCAGTTGGTTTAGCTCGCTTTGGTTGAGGGAATGTAGATCCAATTTACTCCATTTTTTCCGGATTTCGCGGTTGCGTTGTCGAACCAGGGGCGCAGCATTGAGACCTAGCTTGTCAATGGTCTGCTGGGCAGGTAAAGCCTGCGCACGTGGAGATACCTTACCAGTGAGGCTATCATAGACAAAAGCCTGCTCACAGCTTGCCATCAATGGCGTAATGGGGATCTCATTTGACCCTTTGTGTTTATCACAGTGAGTCTCAGCAGGCTTCTCTACCAAGTTGACCTGCAGCTTTTCGCCCGACTTCAAGTCTGAGGGATCAACGCCGGGGTTCCAGGCCAGCAGTTCTTCTAGGGTAATACTGTAGGTGGTTAGAATTTGTCCGATGGTGTCAACTGGCTGCACCCGATGGTAGGTTGGGTTGGCTCCGCCCTGACAAGAGGCGAGCAGGTTTTCATAGTCAAAGGTCCGTTGTGGGTGATGGTCACGCGAGGCCAGATGCTCCAGCACAAAGCCGCGTTCTAGGGAAATGCGTACCCCGCAATAACAGCAAATGTGCCCTTGTTCCGCCAGGAGGGTTTTCTGCAAGGTATCGCGCGCTCCCGACGTCAAGCTTCCCCAGTCCTGACGCTCAGTTTCGGACAGTTGCCCCATGAAGGCTTGCCAAGCCGCCGGAGGAGCTTGTTTCCGGATGTGTTTCATCGCCCGATGATCTCTTTGCGACGGATAAGGGCCAGTTTGGTGTTGAGTTCGGCATCGTCGCCGATGCGGGCCAGTAGGGCCTCGAGTTGGGTTTTGGCCTGGGTCAATTCGCCTGCTTCGATTTGGGCTTCGATGGCCTCGATTTCTTCGGACATCTCCCCGGTGCGGGTATCGGCCTGCATGATTTCTTCCAGGATCCAGTTGGTGTCCTTGCCGTACGATTGGTTGGGGCGCGACACCGTGATATCGCCCTCCTCACGTTTGAGCAGCAAGATGTCTTGGGGCGATACGGAGCTGAGCACCAGCGGCGCGTGGCTTGACACGATGAACTGCACCCGTGGAAACGTACGGGTCAGGTTGGTCAGAATGTCCTGCTGCCAGCGCGGATGCAGGTGTAGGGCTACCTCGTCGATGAGGACGATGCCGGGGAAGTCCAACGCTTCAGCATCAGTATCGAGATGTTTGGCGAACTGACGAGCCATGTTCCCTACGAGAGACACCATCCTTTGCTCTCCATCGGACAACTGCTCAAACGCTAACTGAACCCCGCTTTTTTCGAAGCGAATCAGCACTTTTCCCTGCTCCAGATTCGGCTTCACGGCTATGTCTGTAAAGGAAAGGATGGCCTGCCGAACCGCTTCAAGCAACGGATAAACCGCCTGAGGATTATTGGCCCGCAGCGCATTTTCGTAATTGATGCGCCCTTGTAACCAGGTTAGAAAGGATTCACCTGTAGGCCGATTGGTAGCAGGAAGGTACAGCACCGGATCAGAATTGGCTTCGATGTCCCAGGTCATTTCCTCTTGCCAAGCTTGGAGGGCCTGCTTAAGCAAAGCTTCTTTCAGGATCTTCAAGCGAGAGTTGACAGCACGAGAGCGATGGTATCCGTACTGAAAATTTGAAACCGCTGAATACACGGGATCTATCGTTATCTCTATCTTGCCTTCTTCACTATCGTTGTGAATATCGGAAGTAGAGAAAGGAATCCGTTTGGTACCATGCCACCGATACGCTAACTCCCCCAATACCATGGCCAGGCCATCCAGCACCGTCGTTTTCCCACACCCATTCAGTCCGGCCAGCACCACCACGTTGCCATGCTGGCTGAAATCCAGGTCGAGGTGCCGAATGCCACGGTAATTTTCGAAAGTCACACGGTCGATGCGCATAGCCTGATTTTGGCTTGAAAATAGGAAAATCCGCAGGTTTCTCGCTCAGTATCCGTCGGAAATAACAAATCAAAGCCGAAGGCGCAGTGCGCACCTCCGGCTCGATATGATGGCCTTAATCTAGTCATTAGTTTCAACCTAGAAAATGTGCTTTTTATAGCTTCAAGGAGATATTTTGAGTGATACTCATACCTCACCCAAACGAAAGTGCGCGGTTAATTTCAGGCAAATAGCCCTGATTGGCTCTGCGCAGCTTGGGTAACTTTCAACCTTGAAC
>CAYVAP010000576.1:0-3692 GCA_964449365.1 uncultured Bacteroidia bacterium | reverse complement strand
AGGCAAAGATGACCAAAATGCGAATCAGGGAAAAAACCTGCCCACGCAAAAAGTTTTTGACCGTGTCGACGTCGCCAGTGATGCGCTGAATCAGCTCTCCCCGGTTGGTGGTGGTGAAGTAGGCCATGGGCAGGCGCTGAATGTGAGCAAATGCCGCATCGCGCTGCGTTTTGGCCACCCGATCAACCGCCCAGTTTTTGATGGCCTCGCCACCAAATACCCCGGCCCCACGCAGCAAGGCCAGCGCCAGATACAACAACGCTGCCCCCAGCAGCAGGGCGCTAAGGTTATCGGCCGTCAGGGCTGGCAAAAACCACAGCAGCAGACGAGCGACCCCGTCGGTGGCTACCTGCTCCTGATTGCTGCCCGTCGCGGGCAAGGTGAGTACGTAGTCGACTACGATCTGTAATATGCGCGGCTCAAAGCTGCGAAAGAGCACCGATATCATCATCAGGAAACTGGCCAACAGATACCAGCGCTGCTGTTGGCCCAGCAGCCGCCACAACTCGCGTAACGCTTTGATCATGAGCAGAGGAAGTGAAAGTTCGGGATTCCGAACGGATGCGATGAGGAAAAACCATGTAACAGCCGCAAGGTATACGGCGAAGCAGAGGGCTGGTTGTTTGCCCAAGCAAGCTCAGGCGATGACGCCGGAACCGATCAGTTCCTCGCCGTCGTACCAAGCGGCAAATTGGCCTGGCGTGATGCCGCGCTGTGGCTCATCGAAGATCAGGTACAGCCCCTCCGGCTCGGCGTAGAGGGCTAGGGCCTGCAGAGCCTGGCGATAGCGGATGCGTCCCATTAGCGAGCACGATTCGCCCGGAGACAAGGCCCAATCGGGACGTACCCAGTGGAGCTCCGCGTTGGGGATGAAAAGCCCCTGCCGATTGAGACCAGGATGCCGATCTCCCATGCCCACGTAGATCACGTTTTCGGTGGTGTCAGTGGCAATCACAAAGAGGGGCTCGGGTGTACCGCCGACGTTGAGGCCCTTGCGCTGACCGATGGTGAAGTAATGCGCGCCATGATGCTCACCCACCACGTGGCCCAGCTCAGGCTGGTAGACGTGGGCGCGAGTCAAGGCTTGCCATTCTGCCCGACGATCAGGATAGCCCCCGGCTGGCACCACCTCGCGGTACAGCGGCGCATCGGCGGGAATCTCTACGATGCGGCCCGTCTTGGGCGCTAGCTGCTGCTGCAAAAATACCGGGAGCTTGACTTTGCCCACGAAGCAAAGCCCCTGGGAGTCTTTTTTGTCCGCAGTGGCCAAGCCAATCTCTTTGGCAATGGCTCGCACCTTGCTTTTTTCCAGATGACCGATGGGAAAGAGGGCTCGACTCAGTTGGGCTTGATTGAGCTGGCAAAGGAAATAGCTCTGGTCTTTGTTGGCGTCTTTCCCGGCCAGCAAACGATGCACGGGTCGACCGTCGATATCCACGGTTTCCTTGCGCACGTAGTGGCCCGTGGCCACAAAATCGGCCCGCAGGCGTAAGGCTTTTTCCAAAAAGATGTCGAATTTGATCTCCCGATTGCAGAGCACATCAGGATTGGGGGTGCGACCGGCTTGATATTCCGCAAACATATAGTCGACGATGCGGGTCTTGTATTCCCGGCTTAGATCTACGGTCTGAAATGGGATACCCAAGTGTTGCGCGACCGCCAAGGCGTCGTGGCTGTCCTCCAACCAAGGGCATTCTTGGCTGATGGTTACAGAGTCATCATGCCAATTTTTCATAAATAGGCCGATCACCTCGTATCCTTGCTGCTTGAGCAGGTAGGCAGCTACGCTAGAATCGACTCCGCCAGACAATCCGACCACTACTCGTTGCATCTGCTTTCTGATTAATTGCTCACCCACAAGATCAAGCGTACGAATTGAGAACGGAACGGTTTTGTTTTGCCACCGCTGGGGGTAGGTCTCTTGTCCTCGCCTGTGGCGTAGCGTTTGGTTGGCATGCAGAGGTGGCCGCTTAGCCGCTAGCGCGACAACTGAGAGAACCAACATAAGGGGCTGGTCTGTGCCGCAACCCAAACTTCTATGGCCCCTATGCCCCTCACCTATATGAACGGTCAGGGGTATGAGGGAATAAGGATATAAGGCAGTCAGGCACAGCGTTTATACTTCAAAGTGGTTGAATGGTAGAGTGGTTGAATGGTTGATTGATTGAATGGCCTTGTTATCCATAAGTTATCGTGTCTTACCACTCTACCATCCTTACGCCACGTAGTATACCTACCGTTCATATTGGCTCACTCAGTGGCCGCGTCAAACGGCTAGGCTTAGCGGTGGTGAACGTCCATCGCGTTGAGGTCTTCGAAGGCCAGCGACAGGCGCTTGATAAAGGACTTCTCGGCCTCGCGCAACCACTTGCGGGGATCGTAAAATCTCTTGTTGGGAACGTCGTCCCCTTCGGAATTACCGATCTGGGTCTGAAGGTAGTCGTGCTTTTCCTTTTCGTAGGCGCGAATGCCATCCCAGAAGGCCCACTGCGTATCGGTGTCGATGTTCATCTTGACTGCGCCGTACTCGATCGCTTGGCGGATGTCTTCTCGTGAAGAGCCAGAGCCACCGTGAAAGACGAAGTTGATGGGGTTGTAGCCCAGGTTGTGCTTCTTGGCCACGTATTCCTGCGAGTTTTTCAGGATATCGGGGCGCAGTTGCACGTTGCCGGGCTTGTAGACGCCATGTACGTTGCCAAAGGCCGCCGCCACCGTAAAATGCTCGCTGACCTCTTTGAGGCGCTCGTAGGCGTAGCATACCTCTTCGGGTTGGGTGTAGAGGCGAGAGCTGTCGATGCCTGTGTTGTCGACGCCATCTTCTTCACCGCCAGTTACGCCTAGCTCGATCTCGATGGTCATACCCAGCTCGTTCATGCGCTTGAAGGTCTCGACCGAGATATCGAGATTTTCCTCGATGGGTTCTTCGGAGAGACCGAGCATGTGCGAGCTAAATAGCGGGCGCTGGTGAAGCTCGTAGTACCTTTCGCCGTGGTCGAGCAGGCCTTCGATCCAGGGCAGTAGCTTTTTGGCGGCGTGGTCAGTATGCAGGATGACCGTCACCCCATAAGCTTCGGCCATCATGTGTACGTGATGCGCACCTGAAGCCCCTCCGAGGATGGCCGCTTGCTGAGCGTCGTTGTTCAGGCCCTTGCCCCCGAAGAAGTGAGCGCCTCCGTTGGAAAACTGAATGATGACCGGAGAATTTACCTCGCGAGCCGTTTCTAGGGCAGCGTTGAGGGTATTGGTCCCTACAACGTTGACGGCCGGCAGGGCAAAATTCTTTTCGTTAGCGTAGTCGAGCAGGTCTTGCACTTCCTGGCCATGCAGCACACCAGGGCGGAATTTGCGGTTGGTCGTAATCACTGGATATGGAATTTTGGTGATTTGTGAAAGAAGATGGATCGTACTAGTGCCTTCGGAATTAAGTAATTAACCATTCAAAATTCGTATAAAACATTGGCCAGAAGCACTTTTAATTACGAATGCCTGATTACGAATTTCGAATGCGGAGCACTAACCTAAAGATAAGGATATTTTTGGGAACGCACAGTGAGGGGGGTAGGACAGTTTTCCCTTTGGAGGGTTTTCACCCCCTGTGTCCCCCTCGAAGGGGAACGGACGGTCCTACTGAGCTTTGCTCACCTATATGAACGGCTAGGGGTATAAGGGAATAAGGTATAAGGGTACCAGGC
>CAYVAP010000575.1:0-3697 GCA_964449365.1 uncultured Bacteroidia bacterium | reverse complement strand
CCTGGCATTCTGCACAGCCTAGGTATAAGGGTACCAGGCACTTTGGTCAGCCCCCGTTCATGTTGGCTCACTCAGTGGCCGCGCCCAGCGGCTATATTTACTTTCAAAGACGTATGATCCAGGTGTCGGTACGTCGAAATGAACTCCGGCTTATCGTGTACGACCCCGACCAGCAACAGATTACCCAATGGATAAAATAGCTACTTACCAGCAGTATGTCCTGGACATTCTCCACGACTACGCCCAGCACAAGCCCGCCAACCTACCGGAAGTGTCCCATCAGGTAATCACCGACCGGGAAGGACACCATTATCAACTGCTGCGCATTGGATGGCAAGGGCAGCAATTCATCTACCACATTGTCTTCCATTTCGATATCATCGATAGCCGTATCTGGATTCAGCAAAACAACACGGAGCGGTTGGTAGCGAAAGAGTTAGTAGAGAAAGGAGTACCCAAAACAGACATTGTACTAGGCTTTCAGCCAGCCTTTGCCCGGCCGCTTACGGAGTACGGGAGCTAGGGCTTCCGGCCTACCCCGCGCAGCCATCGGGCTGGGCTTGCAAGCGCCGTACCAGCGGGCGCAGGTTGATTTTAAGGGAGCGTGAAGCGTGAGTAGGGATGGAGACCTCAATCGCTAATTTCTATCAGCGACTCTTTGGCCAGCCAGTCCAGGGCATCCGGAAGAGTCTGGCTCAGCAAGTGTTTGAGGTGGGCATTGGAGGTATTGCCACAGGTGAGCCAGATGACCTTGGGGGAGGTCCCAATCGTTCTAGTAGGGCAACAAAATCTTGGTCTTTGGTCATCACCACGACTTCTGCTGCACGAGCCGCCTGGAAAATTTCTTCATCGGCTGCGTCTCGCAAGCCTAGAAATGTTGCCGAGAAGGCTTCAACTTCAGGATAGTGGTTGGTCAACCAAAGGGCTAACGCGGGAGATAACTGCGCATCAAGCCAAATGGTCATCCTCGCAGGATTGGATGGTTGAGCTTTTGGCTGGCATATTGTAGCACCGCAGTGATGTCTTCCGCTTCTAAATCAGGGAGTTCACCTAAGACCTCTGAGGGAGTAAGCCCGGCTGCAAGGAGGTCCAGCACATCGCTGACCCGGATGCGCATGCCTCGAATGCAGGGACGACCGCCACATTGACGAGGGTCGAAGGTGATACGGGAAAGGGATTCTTTCATAAGTGACAGGAAAAGATACTGAGGTAAGATACGAATTTGGGGGAGAAAGGGGTTGGCCGAGGACGACACGCTGGGCCGTACATCGTGCTGGGCTTCCAAGCGCCGTATAAGCGGCCTTATACCGATTTTGCGGCGGCCTAAAAGAACTCAAACCAAGGGTCAGTCTTTACCGCTTCTACCGCTTCCGCCAAGCTGACCGACGGATAGATCACCTCCCATTTGTCAGTGTGCCGAAAGTAGGCCAGCGCGTATTGATCCTTGCTCAAATAAGTGAGCCTGGCGATGCCCGACTCAAAGCCGTCTTTGACAAACTCAGGCATGGGCGGACATTTGTATACGCCCTTGACGGTAAAGTAGCTCCCCCGCCACCCCATCTTGACATCCACGCATTGGTTGAAGGTTTGAGGATCTTCTAAGGGCGGAAGTTGGGCTTTCCATGCAGCCACCAGGGGCGCAAAGGCTTCTTCTACGCTGCGCTTTTCAGCTTCACTAGGCTTGCCGGGGCTGGGAGATTTCATCCAGTAGGTTCCTTTGGGCATAAGCAGTCGGTAAAGGGTAAGTACGCACTCCGAAGAATGCACGTGTGCATAAAAGTAAGAAAATTGACGGTCAACTTCTTGTCTTAAAGTCTTGCCTCTCAATATCTCGCTATCTACTTAAATTGGCGAGCAGCAAGGGGTTGCAGAAGTACATCTTCCGCCCTATTTTCATCATTCATTAGCAAACGAACCTCAACTCACATGGACATCTGGACCGAACAACTCCTCGGCGTATTGGAGCCCATAGAAGGCAGCGGGCAATTCCTCACCACTGGGCAGGCGCCTCTGACCCTGCCGGGGCTAACCGTGGCGGGGGTGGGTGAAGTTTCCCTACCGGTGCCGCCCGCCACGTCGCAAGCCCTCATCGCCCACGCCCAAGTGGCGCCTTTCGGACGAGGGAGTCAGACCATCACCGATGAGTCGGTGCGCAAGACTTGGGAGATCGACGCCTCGGCCCTCTCGTTTCGCAACCCGAGTTGGTCGGATACCCTGGACCAAATCCTCCAAGCGGTGCGGCAGGGCCTGGGCCTCACCGAAAAGGACATTCAGGCCCACCTCTACAAGCTGCTGATCTACGAAGAAGGCGGGTTTTTCCTGCCTCACCAGGATTCTGAGAAAGAAGCGGGCATGTTTGGTACGCTGGTCATGGGGCTGCCCAGTGCGCACGCGGGCGGTGCGCTGCACGTACGCTTTGGTGGGGAAGAAGAGGTAGTCGATTTCACCTCAGCAGCCGCGTCGTATCAGTTGCCCTTTGCGGCCTTCTATGCCGACTGCGAGCATGAAATTCAGCCTGTGACCGAAGGCTATCGACTCTGTCTGGTGTACAACCTCGTGCAGCGTCAGGGGGAGTACATCCCTGGCCCAGATACCAGCGAGCAGGTTGAGCGCATGGCTGAGATATTGGCAGAAGAAAAAGATGAATGGGACGCCCCCAAGGCCATCCTGCTCGATCATCAATATACCCCTGCCAATTTTTCACGGGACGGCCTCAAACTGCATGACCGCGCCCGCGCAGAAGCGCTGCTCAAAGCGGCTGAAGCCGCTGGATTTATGGCTCAGTTGGGGCTGGTGACCTATTATCAGATGGGAGAATTGGAACCAGATGGGTACTATGACGAGTACTACCGGGGCGACCCGGACGAGGGTGTAATGGGTGATGAGGTCTTCGAGGAAAGCACCAGCATTGCGTATTGGGCTACAGACGGGCCTAGCCTCGACGAAGTCCCCCTCTCGCTGGCTCAGGTGGTCTCTTACCAGAAAATCGGAGAGGGCGATCCCACCGAAAAGCAGGGCGAAGGCTACACCGGCAATGCCGGGATGACCATGGAATATTGGTACCACTACGGAGCGGTGGTGCTTTGGCCGCGCGAGCTACATCCGCAATTGACCGCCAACCTATCGGTAAACGCCAAGATGAGTTGGGTGCAGCATGCGCTGGCGCAAGGCAAGCCTGCCCAAGCCCTGCTAGCCGATATGGAAGCCATCATCCAGGGAATCGAGGCGATCCTGGGCACCCCTCATTTACTGCGGCCACATGCAATGGATTGGACAACCTTGGTGCAACTCATGCCGCACTTTGCGGATCAAGCTCCTCTCGCCCCGCGCCTGATCGCGATTTTAAGCGTGGGCCTGCCTAGCCTACCGCTGTCCCAGCTAGAGGCGCTCCTGGACCAGCTTCCCGTCGAGCAGGTTCAGGCCATCCTGGAAGCGACCGGGCAGACCGCATCGCCCGAGCAGTTGGCTCGCCTCATGGAGTTGATGATCACGAAGATGAGCGATTCCCGCCTGGCACCTGCCCTTGAGGCGGTGCGATCCCATTTGCCTACCTATCTCCATCGAGCCAACCTCCCCGATCTCAAGCTGTCCGCCTATCGGTTGACCAAGTCCCCGCAGCAGGCAGCTACCGAGCAGTGCATTCGGCGCGCGCTGCTGCTGGCCGTTTGGCCGGAGCCAAGCGCCGAGTGGATCGCCG
>CAYVAP010000574.1:0-3700 GCA_964449365.1 uncultured Bacteroidia bacterium | reverse complement strand
AGGGGTGGATATGTTTGACTGCGTACTGACTACCAGCAACGCCCGCCACGTCTTGATCTACACCCGCGAGGGCGTTCGCAACCTGAAAAACAAAAAGTATGAGGCACACTTTTCCCCCCTCGACCCCGATAGCGACTGCCCTCTCGATCAGCAATAGACCAAAGCCTACCTGCGTCATCTCTTCAAGGCGCAAGAGTACCTGGCCTTCACCATCGCTAGTGTCCACAACTTAGCGTTTTTTCTCTGGCTAGTAGGCGAAGCCCGCCGCCGTATCCTCGACGACACCTTCGCCACCTGGAAAAATCAGATGGTAGCCAAGCTCGATCAGCGGCTTTGAGGAAAAATGGCAATACCATCAACCCCTCAGCAAGCGATTATTTCAGACATGCACCTTTTTTATGACACCGAGACCACCGGGCTGCCTCGCCATTGGAAAGCACCTATTACCCAGCTTGACAACTGGCCGCGTATGGTACAGCTAGCCTGGCTGCTCTACGACGAAAATGAGCATTTGCTCCAGCAGGGGAATGTGATTATTTATCCGGCAGACTTTCGCATTCCAGCCAGTGCAGCCAAGATCCACGGCATTTCGCAGGCGCGAGCCAAGGCCGAGGGCATCCCCCTGGCAGAGGCTCTCTCTGCCTTCGATCAGGCATTGACTCAGGCTGATACGCTGGTGGCTCACAACATCAGCTTCGACGAGAAGATCCTCGGAGCGGAGTATCTGCGTCTGAAAGGAAGCAATCCCCTCTCAACCAAAAAATCGCTGTGCACCAAAGAAGCAGGCATCCCTCTTTGTCGCCTTCCCAGCGCTTACGGCAGAGGGTATAAGTGGCCTTCTCTCGGCGAGTTATACCGCCACTTGTTTAATGAGGAGATCGTCGACGCCCACGATGCAGCGGTGGATATTGCCGCCACGGCTCGTTGCTTTTGGGCCATGCGCAAGCAAGGCGTCATCTAAGGAACGCGACCAAAATAACTTTACATGCTTGGTTGAGCTTTTCGGCGCATCTTCCGCGACAGTTAGGGCCACTTACCCCAACTTCGCGTGGAGAAAAAGCCTCGCCTAGCTCGCTACGCTCGGTTTTGCTTCTTTATCTTCACCCAAAATCTCTGCCCAATCACACCTATCTATTTCGTCCGCGTGCCTAAGCGGCGACATTTTGTGCAAAAATCTTGCGTGGAAGCAACCGCAAGGTTGCTTGCTAAACCGAGGCTTATTAATTTCCGTTAAATAAATCATGGAGCAAAAAAGTTACCTAACTGCCTTGGGGCTGCTTTTCTTTCTGCCAATGTGGTTGAGCGGCTGTGATGACTCGCCGGTGTTTCCGGCTGAGCCGAAAGTAGAGTTTATCGATATTCAACCACGCGAAGTGCGCCACGCCTCCAGCGACTCGGTATTGGTTACCCTTCGCTTTCAGGATGGCGACGGTGACCTGGGCAGCTTGGTCGGCGATCCTGATTCGGTGGCTAACCTCATTTTGCTGGACTCTCGCTACAGCGAGGGGCGCATTACCGAGGAAGCATTTGCTCGGAATCCCTTTATCATTCCTACCCTTACTCCCGACGCCAAAAATCCCTCCATCCAGGGAGAGATTACTGTCAAGCTGAATCTCTTGCTTTCATTTCGCCCCGTTGGAGAATATGATTCCATTCGCTATCAAATCATCTTGCGCGACCGCGCGGGCAATATCGCCACTCCCATCGATGGCGGAGAAGAAGCCGTTTGGACTGATTATGTTCGCGTATTCAAGTGAGATAGAGCGGCGGCAGGCAACCCTTGGAAAAATGTTCATTACCCTTCGGCGAGGCCGAAGGGTTTTTGTTTGCCCACGGAGAATCATTGCTTTTTTGGCCTATGGTTGGTTTTTTGGGAAATGGAGATTTCATTAAGTCCATCTATGCGATGAAACGCGGTGCCTACTCTCTCGACCTTCGTCGCCTCCGCCATAAACGCCAAGAGAAGGAAAAGCTTGATCGGTTCGAGCCGTATCGTATTCCCTCTACCGGCCTGATGGCCCACCCAGCGCCGAGGCACCTCGCGCCTCACCAATCCCGAATTCCGCATCAATTTGATCCCCTTAAAACTCAGCCTCGCCGGCCTCTACTCCTACCAGCAGCCTCAGGAGATCGACTTCCGCCAGCTCACCCAGGCGGAGCTCTTTGGCATCTTCGGGGCCACCGGTAGTGGCAAATCCTCCATCCTGGAGGCCATTTCCTTTGCTCTCTACAACCAGACCGAGCGCCTCAACAGCCGCGAAGCCGGAGGCCGCGCCTATCACATGATGAATCTGAAGTCGGACCGCATGGTCATCGACTTCGAATGTGCCGCCGGGCCGCAGGAGCAAGAGCGCTACCGCTTTAAAGTGGAATGTAAGCGCCACCGCAAGCGCTTCGAAGAGACCGGCACCGTCAAGCGCAGCCTCTACCGCTGGGTGGATCAGGCGTGGCTACCGCTAGAAGAGCAGACCGCCGAAGCCATCATCGGCTTGAGCTACGACCACTTCAAGCGCACCATCATCATTCCGCAGGGGAAATTCGAAGAGTTCATCCAGCTCAGCAACAAGGACCGCTCGCAGATGCTGCAGGAGATCTTTGGGCTGGAAAAATACGAGCTAAGCCGGCAAGTGCGCTCCCTCACCCGCAAAAACGATCTGGTCCTGGAGCGCGAGCGTGGCCTGCTGGGGCAGTACGCCCAGGTAAGCGCCGAGACCATCGCCGAGAACGAAACGGCCATCGCGCAGCTCAAGGCCCAGCGCAGCGCAGTCGATGCCCAGTGGAAAGCCCAGACCCAGCAGCGCGAGCAACTGGCTCAGCTTCGCGAGCGCCTCGAACAGATCGCGCAGCGCCAGGCCGAGCTGACCCGCCTACAGGCCCGTCAGCCCGAGATCGCCGAGCGGCAGCAGCGCCTCGACCGCTACCTCAACGCCAAAGACCAGTTTGGCGAAATCCTGAGCGAGCACCGCCGCCTCAGCCAGCAGCTCGATGAGTTGCAAAAGCGCCTCGCCCACAAGCGCGAGACCCTGGCCAAGGTCGATGACGAGCTGGCCAGCAAGCAAAAAACCTTTGCCGAGGTAGATGCCCAGTACCAGCAGCGCGACCAGTTGCTGCGCCAAGCCGAGGAATTTGAAGTGGTGCTGCAACTCAAGCAACTGCGCGACAACCTCGCCAACAAGGCCCAGCGAGTGGAAACCGGCCAAGCCAAGCTGAAGCAGGCCGAGGCCCGCATCCAGGCGTTGGAGGGCAGGGTGCAGGCGGGCGAGCAGCAACTTGCTGCGCTGGAGCAGCAGCGCCCCGACCTCACCCAACTGGTGGAGATCAACCAGTGGTACGCCGAGCGCCGCCGCCTGCGCGAGCGCCTGCAGCAGCAGCAGGAGCAATTGACTCGCCTCAAGGGCAAAGTCGAGGCGGGCAAAGAAGACAAAACCCGCCTGGCCCGGCAGGTAGGCATCGACCTGAGCGACTACCCCCTCTCGACCGCCAAGCTGATCGAGCGACTGGCCCGGCAGCAGGAGGAGTACCAGGCCCACCGCCAGCAGTTGGAGCAAGAACAGCAGCATCTGTTGCTGCGCCAGCAAATGGCCCATCTGGCTGACAACATCCAACCCGGCGAGCCATGCCCGCTGTGCGGGGCCATCGAGCATCCGGCTGCTGCGCACGGCAGCGCCCTCAAGGGGCATGCTGCCTTCCATTTTCTTGA
>CAYVAP010000573.1:0-3711 GCA_964449365.1 uncultured Bacteroidia bacterium | reverse complement strand
AGCCGCTGGGCGCGGCCACCGAGTGAGCTAAGAGGAACGGAAGGTAAAATGCTGTACCTCATCCCCTTATTCCCCTTATACCCTCATTCCCTCATCCCCCTGACCGTTCATGTAGCTCAGAGGGATTCGAAGCCTACATCGACCAGGAAGGGCGACTCGCGGGCTGCGGTGGTGGCCAATTCGTCGCAGCGTTCGTTTTCTGGATGGCCGGCGTGGCCTTTGACCCAGTGCAACATCACTTGGTGCTGGCGGTAAAGCGGCAAAAACTGTCGCCACAAATCAGGGTTTTTCTTATCTTTAAAGCCCTTTTTCTCCCAGCCAAATACCCAGCCCTGGCTCACGGCTTGCTGCACGTAGCGAGAATCGGTGTAGACATGGATTTCCAGGTTGGGCTTTTTGAGGATCTCCAGCACCTTGATCACGGCCAGCAGTTCCATCCGATTGTTGGTGGTGCGCCGATAACCCGCCGATAGTTCTTTGCGATGGGCACCGTAGATCAATACTGCACCATAGCCGCCCGGACCAGGGTTGCCAAGGGAAGAGCCATCGGTGTAAGCCGTGATTTTCATGAATTAGGCTAAAGTATGAAAATAGTCTGATTGCTTGAGTAGACAAGAGGGTGAAAAGCCGCTAGATCAAGCGCAGAGCCGGTTTTTTTGAACATTTAGTCCCGAAATGCGAATAATTAGCCTCAAAAAGCATGGTTTCTGCGTTAATGATAAAGAAAACAGATTGGCAAGTTGTAAAAAACGATCATGAAGAAAAACTCAGCGTTGATGTATGCTTGGTGCACGGTGATGGGATGGCTGTTGGGTCTTCCCCTGGACTCGATGGCTCAAGAGCGAGGGCAGATGTCTTATTATGCCGATAAGTATCACCTCTCGGCCAAGACTGCGAGTGGTGAGCTGTACGACAAAAATGACTTTACCGCCGCCCACCGCACTCTGCCATTCAATACTTGGGTACAGGTCACCAATCTCAACAATGGCCGTAGCACCAAGGTTCGGATCAATGACCGGGGGCCTTTCAAGCCTGGGCGGGTAATCGATGTGTCGCGCATCGCAGCAGAAGACCTGGGGCTGATCCAGGCGGGCGTGGCTCCGGTAGAGGTGGAGGTGATCTCCCTACCCAGTCAAGCCCCTGATCCTGCGCCTCTGCCAGCGCGCCCTAAGCCTCAGGGGCCTCCCATCGACGTCGCCGACCTGCCGGTGGTCGATGAGTTTGGGCAGCCCGTGGGCGGGCCCGACGCGGTGGAAGCGAGTACCGAAACCCGCGAAGAGCAACTGCCCCCGGTGCCGATTGGCATGGCAGACGCCGAGCGCTACACCCCAGCGCTGTTTCGGATGGTGGCCTACAAAGAGGATATGATGGGCTATGGCATCCAAATCGGGGCCTATTTCAACGTCTATCGCCTGTTCGAAGCCATGGACCAGCTCTCGGAAGAGGGCTACCAAAATACCCTGGTGCAGAGCAGCCTCAAGCAGGACAAGCCCGTGTTTCGCATTCTGATCGGCCCCTATCCCTCGCGCAGTGAGGCCGAGCAGGTACGCAAATCGCTCAGCAAGAAAGGGAAAAAGGGCATTATCCTTGACCTAAATACCTTGCGCTGATGTAAGCTATGGGCCCAAAACGGTACGTGTTTTCGGCAATGGTCAAGTAACTTTCTACTACCTCCGAAAATAGATTTCTTGTTTTATTTTTATCAAGCGACTCTCATGCACGCTAAGCCACTTTCGGTGTTTCTGCTCCTCTGGCTGAGCCATTTCTGCGGGGGCTTACATGGTCAAAACTTTGACTTGGCCATCGAGCGGCTCTACGCTGTGCCTTCGAGCCATGTACGCAGTGTGCCTGAGTCGGAAGAGGTTTCTGCCACGGTGCGCCTCTCCTCCGATGGGGCCTATCTTTTTTTGTATGTCCACGTACGCGATCGCCGGGTACAGCGACATTGGCAGACCGACATGGCCGATCACGTCGAGCTTTGGCTGGGGCTGCCCGCAGAGGCTTACCCCAAAGACTTCGAGTATGCCTTGCACCCCCGCTACGTGCTGGCCCCACCCATGACCACTCGCGGAGGCCCCCAAGCAAAGCCGCGCCTGTTTAGCACCTATGCCGAGTACGCCTCGCAGCTATCTCTCTCAGATTTTGTGAACAACCATGACTACCCGCGCAAAAACGAAGGCATGGTGCCACCCGCCAACACCCTGCGGCTGCAAGAAGTGCCCTATGGCTTGATGAAGTTTGCGCTTTTTCCCGATGGACGGCCCGCCGAGTGGCTCAACCAAGAAGAGATGGCTCCGCTGGAACAGGTGTTGCAGCAAAGCCTGGGCGACGCCCCAGCAGGTATCACCTACCAGGTCACCCGGCAAGATCCCGAGGGCTACGAGATCAATGCGCGCATCGCGCCGGCGGCCCTAGGGTTCGTTACGCTGCCTGAGGTGGAGCGCCTCAACGTCATGGTGCAAATACACAATGCATCGATACCCGGTCAACCAGTCGAGGCAGCCCTCAGCACCATGCCACCCACAGAGAAAAACCAGCGATCAGTGGAGCATCCCAGTGGTTTCAATCACTTGCGGCTACAGCGGCCCCTCTACACCAATTTCACTACCATTCCCGACTACATGTTTCAGCAGGCGGGCTACCATCCCCTTTGCGTCAATACGGCCAAAGACTGGATGGCGACCAGCATCGACGTCGACCCCCTCATCTATCGTCAGCAGGAAGCTAGCCATTCGCTCACGGAGGTAGGCATCATGCCCCAGGGCTTTCGCTACGACGTAGAATACCTGGACCAGTCCCCCATCGAAATCCTCAAGGTCGATGAGACCTACGTGAACAAGTTGCCCAAGCAGCGATCTTACATCCTCATGCAAGGGCAGATCCTGCAGACTGAGCGGATCCGCAGCCTGGTGGCCGAGCCTACCGAGGTGGAGGATCAGTTTTTTCGCTTTCCCGATGGCGAAATGGGGGCCATTCTACGCAGCAATACCTCAGTCGATCCCTACGGATGGGGCCCCTGCGGTACCTGCATCCAGGAGACCATCCGCATCTGGCGAGTGACCTCCTCTGGAAAAAAATCCCTACTGGATATCATCCAGGGCGACGGCCCCAATGCGTATTGTCAAATTCAAAACACCTTGTTACGCGAATATTACTTGCTTCGGATCGATTGGATCAAGCCCGGGGAGATTCTCGTACTGCGTCTCAATCATCGGTATCTTACCCGCAAAAAACGCATCAAAGTCAGTTGGGACGCAGATGGCAGCCACGTGAAGGTAGAAGCAATCGATGGATGATCAGCCGATCCCAATAAAATTACGCTAGAGGAAGATTCTTTGTAAGAAATCCTTTTAATTTGCAGCAGGTTTGGAACAAATATTCCACATCTTTCTTCTGCAATTAGACATACACCACAGAGTCAATGCATGTGGGGCTGATCGAGCAAGGTGAAAGCTCACCTATATGGACAGGACGGAAACAAGGTATGCGGTCGCCAGGTAGGGCACAGTTTCGGCACAGGCTAGTCGCTAGTTTCGCGGTTTAAAGTTCAAGGTTAAAAGCAAATATAGCCGCTTGGGCGGCCACTTAGTAAGCCAATATGAACGAAAGGTAAACGCTGTGCCTGACCACCTTATACCCTTATTCCCCTGACCGTCCATATAGGTGAGGGGTGAGTATCACTCAAAATATCTCCCTGAAGCTCTAAGTAAC
>CAYVAP010000572.1:2426-3713 GCA_964449365.1 uncultured Bacteroidia bacterium | reverse complement strand
GAATAAATCGCTCGGTTGAGGCCGTCGTGGGGCGGGATGCTGTCGCCAGCGGCCAGCCGCACTTCCATCACTTTCATCTGCTCATTTTCCAGCCGCAGGGTAAACAAATCTTGATTCAAAGGGGGGTGAGTAGCCCCCGCATCCAGTTCTTCGCAAGCAGGCAGGTCATCGGCCCGGCGCTCCACCACCAAGAAATGAGCGGGCTGGGTACCAACGTTGCGCAGGGCATGTTCCTGGGCCTCGTGAAAGTGTACCTCGCCTTTTTGCCAGCTTTTGTCTTCGAAGGGCTGATCCGCGCCTTCTTGCCAAGCGATGCGGTAGTCTGAAAGAGAATAGACCGCGCGCGGCTGCCCTTCATGCAAGGGCAACGAATCGCCCGGAGCCAACTGGATCTCCGAAACTTGCACGTATTGGTTCTTGAGGCGGACCTGCACCGCGTCAGGGTAAGCGTCGATTACGTCATCGAAGGGGATGGCTTCGCGCGCGGAAGCTTGGTTTTCGCTCTGATCGTCTTGCTTCTTTGGCTGAACGCAGGCAGAGAGCCAGATAAGGCTCAGGCAGGTGAGGGCTAGGTATTTCATCGAGCAAAAGGTTAACGTGAAAAAGGATGATTCATGACAACGACAGCCGCCAGCCCCCGGCCAGCATCCCCAGCCCGCTGAGCAGCCACCACAGCAGCAAGCCCAGAAAACTCCCGGCGAGCAGGCTACGGCTTTCCTCCCAGGCCAGCGGTGCATAGTCGAAGCGCACATTCGAAGCAAAAAAATCCTCTCCGACCCGATAGTCCCAATCACCGTAGCGCGAGTTGTCCTTGAGGTCGTAGTTGAGGTCGCGCACCAGCTCGATGCGGTAATTTTCTGCTGCCTGGGTAAAATGATAGTGCGACGCCATGTCGGTGCGGGCCAGGCCCATGGACAGTCTACTCGCCAGCCAGCTCGGCGAGAAAGCTGCCAGGCTGCGCTGCACCGCCACCTGATCCCGGTGCCGGTCGCGCAAGCGGGTCAGGTGCTGTTCATAGACGAAGGTCTCATGCTCTTCGCCCGCCTGCATGATCAGGCCGCTGTAATTGAAGGGCAATTCCTCCACCGTTTCCACCCCGTGGGCTTGCAGCACGCTGTCCTTGAAAGCTTGCGCAAACTCATCATAGGGGTCGTGCCCGTCGATGCCCTGGTCGAGGTCGCGCTGCACCGCCGCCTGAAATTCTTCCAGGGTGGGGGAGGGGTAAAGCCGATCGGCGAGGTGTACCGAGGCCCGTGGCACCACCAGGCAGCTCACGATCCAGACCGC
>CAYVAP010000572.1:0-2326 GCA_964449365.1 uncultured Bacteroidia bacterium | reverse complement strand
AGGCTCACGCCCTGGCTCAGTTGCAGGCGCAGGGTACCCTCACGCCGCTCCCGGCTCACCCGGTCAAAGGCCAGCAAGATCAAGAGCAACGGCCCCAGGTACACCAGCACGAAGCTGGGCGTAAGCGCCCCGAAGCGTGCCAGGGAGTGACTGTCCTCGATGGCTTTGTAGGTGGCGAAGTTTTGGCGGTGGGCTTCCAGAAAGACCGACACGCCTAGGTAGCGGTTGAGCCCCTGGTCCACCATCGACAGCGGCGACCAGGGCTTGAAGGCAAAAGCGCCGTAGTGGGCGGCGCTGTGAGGGTTTTTTTCGCCCTGCTGTTCCCACTGCGTGCGGGCCACCACCTGGGCCTCGGCCTGCTGCCGGCTCATGCGCTGGTAGTAGCCAAAACTGGTGTAGAGCGACATCAGCAGGAGCAGCAGCAAGATGCCGCCCCCGAGGCGGAAGAGGCCGCTGCGGGCGATTTCACGCCATTCTTTGCGGGCGATGCGGAAGATTGGGGACATAGATTTAGGGCTTGTGGTGAAAGAATCGGATGATTTGTGGCGACTCCATTCAAACGTTAGCTTTCGTACTTTTTCAGCGAGATGTATTCGAGGTCAATGTAAAATCCGTCAAGGTGATCAAAGTCTCTATCCGTCGTGAGCAGTGTCAAGTTAAACACACTTGCGGTGGCCGCGATCCAGATATCGTTTTTCCCCATGTTGCGAGCAGAGAATTTCCCTTTTTTGGTGAGGAGCTTTCCCTGGCTGTATGCATCAATATCTCCGTACCTGTCAATCGCTTCTTGGAAATTGATGCCGAACGCATTTATGTTTTCCAAAATCTGCTCTATTTTCTGCTTCCTTTTTTCTCCAAGCTGTAGCTTTTTGATGGCAGCATTGATTTCTCCCAAAGAAACGGTAGAGATAGCCAATCTGTGATCCCCACGGAAAATCGCATAGTCTTCTTCGATTCTCCTGGCCAAGTCGTTATCCCGGCTGTAGATAATGACGATGTTGCTGTCGAGCAGGCAATCCATATCAGTCAAGTGCGGCAAGCATATCCGCCAGGGAGTGCTCCCATTCGATATCCTTGGTTATTTCGGTAATCTCGGTAAAGGTGATTGACTTATGGCCTTGCTCGGCAAATAGATCATCCGCAGTAAGATTGTTCCGGATGACCGTCACCCCCTTTTCAAAAGGACGGGTACCCTGCTTACTTGGCACTTCAGCAAGGGCATACATCTTCTCCAATTTGGACACGTCCGTAATCTTCATGATGGCGTGGATGAGATGATACCTGACTTTTTCTAAATATACCATAGCATTGTATGATTTCTGCCCGAAAGTGTTGCGCTCAAATGTGAGCTTCGAGATTCATCTGAGACACCTACAATATATGTAATTTCGAGCTGCGAAGCACTTTTTGCGCTGATTGAGGGGAGCCTTCGAAGGAGTCTCTTGGTAACTTTCAGGCTCGTTGAGTGGTGTTTCTTCTTTGAGATAGGCTATCAATTTTCGCCAGCGTAGAGCGCGACACCAGCGAAACAGGCTGCTGCGGGCGATGCGGCTTGGAAAGCCGCGGTACAGTTTACGCCACGGCGACGGTTTCGAGGTACAGCGCCTCCAGCTCGTCCAGGGTAGTATCGGCGGTGGCGCGCTCGTGGATGAGCTGCCCCCGGCGCAGGATGCCGACGCGGGTGCCGGTGGCCTGGGCGCGGAACAGGTCGTGGGTGGCCATGAGCACGGCCACGCCCTGGCCTTGCAGGCGGCTGAGGAGCTGGGCAAATTCATGGCTGGCCTGCGGATCAAGGCCCGAGGTAGGCTCGTCGAGCAGCAGCACCTGGGCCTGCTTGGCCAGGGCCAGGGCAATGCCCACCTTTTGGCGCATGCCCTTGGAGTAGGTGCCCACCCGGCGGGCGTGGGCTTCGCCTTGCAGGCCCGCCTCCGCCAGGAAATCGCCCAACTGCGCCTGGCCGTACTTCTTCCCCGCCAAGCCCGAGAAATAAGCCAGGTTTTCCAGCCCGCTAAGTTGTGGATAGAGCGAGAGGTTTTCCGGGATGTAGGCCAGCAGCCGCTTGGTCGCCAGCGGATGGGCCTGTACCGATTGGCCGCCGATCAGGGCCTCGCCGCCATCGGGCTGAAGAAAGCCCAGGAAGAGGTTGATGGTGGTGGACTTGCCCGCGCCATTGGCACCGAGCAGGCAGTAGATGTCGCCCGGCGCGACGTGCAGGTTCAAGTCTTGCAGGGCGACCTGGTCGCCGTAGTGCTTGGTGAGGGAGGTGGCTTGGAGCATAGGCTAGGATGAATAAATGCAACAATGTTGCAAATATAGCAACCTGGGG
>CAYVAP010000571.1:0-3735 GCA_964449365.1 uncultured Bacteroidia bacterium | reverse complement strand
GTAATTGGAAGTAAATTTAGCCGCTCGGGCGGCCACTGAGTGAGCCAATATGAACGGAAGGTACATGCTGTACCTGATCAGCTTATACCCTTATTCCCCTATACCCCTGACCATTCATACAGGCGAGGACGGTTTATTTTTTGGACAAAGCCGCCCGCCCGAGTTGATCGAGGCTGTTCAGTTGCTGCTTGATACCGAGCACATGGTTGCGGCGATTGACGATGTGAGGGGGGACTGCCCGCTCCTGACAATCGGTGAGAGGACACCGCTCACAGGTTTCATTGACCTCCCGCGCAGGGATGGAGTCGCTGTCGAGAAACTTGATGCGCTTGCGCGAAATGTTGTCGATGTGAATGCCCAGGGTCACGCTCACGTTGGCCTGCGGCGTAGGCGCATTGGGCTTGGCGATGGAGATACAGAGGTATTCGGTCTGATTGCTCAGGTAGCGAGAGCGTTGCGCCTCTACCAGAAAATCGTCGCCTCCCTCAGGGTAGGGCGCTCGAACCTTGAGGTTCTCCAGGGTGCGAATGGCTACCCAGCGACGGCAGTAGTGCTCGTTGAGGTCGTTGCGGTGGGGATTGTGCAACTGCGATAAATGCAACTCCTTGGTGATGTGGAAATTGTCGTGGGTCCAGTCGAGCTGGTCATTGATGCGCAAGAAGAAGAAGTTGTCGATGCCGTAGTACTTGGGCAGCACATTGCTCAGGCGGTGCAAAAACATCTCTGGCGCTGCCTTGTAGACCTGCATCACCTTCAGAAATGCCTGAGGATCCCAAGATGGCTGGTCGAAGAGCTGATTGAGGTCTTCGAGCAGTCGATGGCGATTGATCAGCAACGCCACCGCAAAGTAGCTAGCCTTGAAGTTGTTGAGCACTTCTTCGAACGAATGCACCTCGAAAAGGGTAGAGGTGCTGGGCCGCTCATGAAACTCCAGATAATTGAAAGCCAGCTCTTTGCCGAGCACAAAAGACTGCTGGGTCTCGGTGAGGTTGCCGTTGATGAAGAGACGCTTTTGCTCCTCGACGTACACCGAGCGAAACTGCTGTAGCTCGGGATAGTCGTTGAGGGTGGTCCAGTCGATGGTGTAGCCGTAGCGATGGATCAGGATCTCGATCAGGGGCTCGCTAGCCACAGAGGGCTGGGTGTCGAGCTGGTTTTGCTTGGCAAATTGCTCCACGGCTTGTTCCAATTCTTCGAAGTAGTTGTCGTGCATCTCCTGGTAGGAGCGCAGCGCCGCGAAGTAGAAATTTTCCTGGCTCATCTCATAGTTGCGCGCGATTTTGAGAATGGTGCTGATAAAAGCGTTGATCTTGGTGGGCGCACTAGAGATCAGGTCAAGCAGGTTGCTGGGATCGAGCCCAAACATTTCTAGCGGTAAAGTATCGAGCAAGCCCGAGTTGAGCAGGTCGGCAATGGGCGCGAGCTTCTTGTTGAGTTTGAGCGAGACCAACTGATCGTAGCTCACCCCCAAGGCTTCGGCCAAAGCGATGATCTTATCGGTTTTGGGATATTTTTTGCCCTTTTCGATCTCATTGAGATAAGAGACTGACACCCCTGCCGCCTTGGAGAGTTGGGCAAAGGAAAGCCCTTTCTGCAAGCGTAGCTGCTTGAGTTTCAGGCCAAAAATAAGTCGGATGTTTTGCTTGTTGACCACCATGCGATTCGCTTGCAGCTGATTCCTTAACAAATAAAAGTAGGTAATATTTCGCCCGGCATCACAAAGAATGTGTAAAAAATACCCCTAATACTGTTCCAAACGGATAGAGGGTGCCTAAAAGGGGCGAACTTAAAGATACCAACGAAAACTCGGTTTGTAGCGAAAATTCGCTTGTAATTGTAATTCGCAGCTTTTATGTTTGCAAGCGTAATCTAGACGATACTCGCATTTCATGACTCCACAAGCAACCCAATCTTATACCACCCCCGATGGTATGACCATTCAGGGGGCTTTCGATCCGGCTTTTGCGGCCATCCTTACCCCTGAGGCTCTGGCCTTCGTAATCAAGTTGCAGCGCCAGTTCAACCAGCGTCGCCTCGACCTGTTGGCTGCCCGCCAAGATCGACAGGCTGCCATCGACGCCGGTGAAATGCCCGATTTTCTGCCCCAAACCCAAAGCATCCGCATGGGAGATTGGACGGTCGCCCCTCTGCCCAAAGACCTGCAAGATCGTCGCGTAGAGATCACCGGCCCGGTCGATCGCAAAATGATCATCAACGCCCTCAACTCCGGGGCCAAGGTCTTCATGGCAGACCTAGAAGATTCCAACTCGCCCACCTGGCACAATTGTATCCAGGGCCAGATCAACCTGCGCGACGCGGTCAATCGCAAAATCAATCACTACGACGAGGCCAAGGACAAATCTTATAAGCTCAACTCCGAAGTGGCCACCCTCATGGTGCGCCCTCGCGGCTGGCACCTCGATGAAAAGCACATCACCGTCGACGGTCAGCCCATGAGTGGATCGCTGCTCGACTTTGGGCTCTACTTCTACCACAATGCACTGCCATTGCTATCGCGCGGCAGTGGTCCATATTTCTATCTTCCCAAGCTGGAAAGCCACCTCGAAGCGCGCCTTTGGAACGACGTATTCGTCCTCGCCCAAAGCGAAATCGGCCTGCCTCTGGGCACCATCAAGGCCACCGTGTTGGTCGAGACCATCCTAGCTAGCTTTGAACTAGACGAAATCCTTTACGAACTGCGCGACCACTCCGCCGGGCTCAACTGTGGCCGCTGGGACTACATCTTTTCCTACATCAAGCGCTTCCGCCATCACGAGAGCTTCCTGGTGCCCAATCGTGCCCAGGTAACGATGACGGTGCCTTTCATGAAAGCCTACTCCGAGCTGGTGATCAAGGTCTGCCATCGTCGCGGAGTGCATGCCATGGGGGGAATGGCGGCCCAAATTCCTATCAAAGGTGATGATACCGCCAATCAGCAGGCCATCGACAAAGTCTCGGCTGACAAAGAGCGCGAGGCCAAAGCTGGTCATGATGGTACTTGGGTAGCACATCCTGGCTTGGTGCCTGTGGCCCTGGAGCAGTTTGATCGGTATATGCCCGAGCCCAACCAGATTCACAAAAAGCGTGAAGATGTGCGCGTCTCGGCTCAGGATCTGATTGAGGTACCCAGCGGCAACATCACCGAAGATGGGCTCAAAACCAATATCGACGTGGGCATCCAATACATCGAAGCCTGGCTCAGTGGCAATGGCTGTGTGCCCATCTATCACCTCATGGAAGACGCAGCTACCGCAGAGATCTGTCGCACCCAAGTATGGCAGTGGCTGCATCACCCCGAGGCCAAACTCGACGATGGCCGCCCGATCGACACCGAGCTATATCGCTCGCTGGTGCCAGGGACGCTCGACAAGATCAAAAGCCAGGTCGGAGCCGAGCGCTTCGAAGCAGGCAAATACGACGAAGCCGCTAAGCTCTTCGACGAGCTGGTCACGCAGGATACCTTCGAAGAATTCCTCACTCTGCAAGCCTACCAGCGCATCGACTAAGCATAAGCATCTATGGTCGAGCTTCCCAGCACGAACGCCCCCCTCTGCTTTTCTCCTCTGCTACATCAAAGCGCTCTTTCTTCTGCCTCATTGTTCTGAATTGCGAAGCAAGACTTTCGAATTCTGAATTATTCTAACTACCTCAAAATGAAAAACCGAGCTCAGCAAATAGACGAACTGGTTTCTGACTGGATGACCAATCCCCGCTGGATAGGCAAAAAGCGCCCTT
>CAYVAP010000570.1:0-3735 GCA_964449365.1 uncultured Bacteroidia bacterium | reverse complement strand
GCATTGGACTGAGCAGATGCACCCTGTAGGGCGTCATGGTCGGCAGAGCCGATTGCGGGGATATCCCGCTCGATCATAAATCGAGGCATAGTGTGTCCTTTTAAAGCGTAAAAATTGGCGCTGCTTGATATCAAGCAGCATTCATATTTACGCAGTTCTTTCGAGTTTTCCAAATGGACTCAAAGAGCCGACACAAAGCGCCCGGCTTCGAATTGCCAATGTACCTCTCGCCCCGTAGGTCGACTCCAGCCACTCTCGGGGTCTGCCACAAACTCTGGATAGGTGAGGGTCTTGGTTTGCGGGTCAAAATGCAAGGTAGCTTCGTGCTGATTGGGAATGCGCAGCTCCAGCAAGGGGACCTCGCCGAAGGCATGAGGCACGTCGTGTAAGGTATCATCTTTGATTTCGAGCAGGCGCGCACTGCGGTGATAGTGTCCGCCGCCGTAGGTGCCGACCCCGAGCACTAGGTAGCAATTGGCTTGCTGGGTACTGAGCTGAAACAAAGATTCATAGCGGACATCTGTGCCCGCTTCATCGGCGGTAAAAGGGGGATCCAGCCGCAGATAGGCCAGTTGACCATGGGGCAGGCGAATCTGAGCCATCGCAGCCATGTCTCGCCTAGTACCCCCCGATTTTTCATCCCAGGAGGCGATGCGCAGGCGGTGATCAGGGCTGGTAACCACCGATAGCCAATCGCTGAGCGCCTCGAAGTTTTGCTCCATGTGAGGATCGCGAGCCAGCAACTCCCGCACCGCCTGCCGCACCGAGTCTTGCGCGGCTTCGTAGCGATCAAAGTCATCGTAAGCAAAAGAGGGCTGCAAGCGATCATAACAGGCGTTGACCGCCTGATAGCCCGTGCTCCGCAGATCGGGTTGCCCAATACTGGGCAGGCTCCAACCGATGAGACAAACCAGTACGCTCCAGTATAGAAAGCATTTCATATACAACCGAATGTCAGGATCCGCAATTAGCGCTTGGGGAGGTTGATATGGGACCGGGTCGCCTTTCGCTCGTACGTTTTGGTCATATCATTCGAGCGAAGAACTATCCAAACCTTGGGCTTAAGATACAATTTTTTCGCGCCTATCGTTAGACGGATTGCGTCTTTTTCCCATCAGGGCTCTTCTGGGTGCAAAGGTAGGGTTTTGAGCGCTAGGATGCGTGATGAAATGCAGAATGATTCGCTCCGGTAGCCAGGGTTTCAGTTTGCCTCAATACGGGGGCGATCTTGCTTGGCTTCCCAAAGCATCCGTAGCATGACCCCATTGGACCAGCCAAAGCCATCCTGTAAGGGATACTCTCCGCCGCCTGCTTTGAGGCTCAGGTCGCTCACATTGTACTTTTCCACCATTTTACCCGTGTTGTGATACACACGCTCGTTGAGGGTCATCCATCGCTCGCTGAGAGATTGGGCCAGGCTATCGAAGCCATTGCGGCGTAGCCCTTCGACGCTCATCCACTGCAAAGGGGCCCACCCATTGGGGGCATCCCATTGCTGCCCACTTTCTACCGGGGTAGTCAATACCCCGCCGGGGGCTAGCAATTGGGCTTCCATGGCCGCTACCGTCGCCGCCGAGCGAGCGGGGGGGGCCACCTCGAAGTACAGGGGATACATCATGGCGGCAGTAGGCAGCGCAGTAGGGATTTGCTTTACCCAATCAAAATCACTGTACTGGGTGCCGTCCCAAAAAAAGCGGTTGATGGCGTCTGCCCGGTCTTTGGCGCGGCGCTGATAGTAATCCTGCTTTTCGGGATTGGCGCGCTGCTCGTAGGCTTCTGCCAGGGTGAGCTCCAGATGATAGAGCAGGCAGTTGAGGTCGATCGGCAGCAACTCGGTGGTACGAATGGTGGCCAGATCTTGCGGGTCGCGCAACCAGCGACTGCTAAAGTCCCAACCGGATTCGCAGGCTGCGCGTAGGTTGCGAAAAAGCTGCCCCTTCTCTGGTGGAGCCGACTGAGCCAGCAGCACATCTTCGCGGTAAGACTCGGGCCGAGGACTAGGGTCATCGTCCCAATAGCGATTGAGGATGGTCCCATCGGGCAGGCGTACCACCCGGCGATAAGCAGGCACTCCCTCTGAGAGACTATCGGCCCCATCCATCCAAAAGGCGTATTCTGCCTCTAGGTGAGGCAGGTATTGATCGAGCTGATTTCCCTCCAGATCGTCCCAGAGCTTGACCATGAGCGAGAAAAAGGGCGGCTGAGAGCGACTCAGGAAGTAGGCCCGGTTGCCATTGGGGATGAAGCCGAGGGTGTCGATTTCATAGGCAAAATTTTGCAACATATGCCCGATCAAAGCCTGCCTGACCGAGTCTGACACCGCCAACCCCAACATGGTGAAGTAGCTGTCCCAGTAATAAATCTCCCGAAAGCGGCCCCCCGGCACTACGTAGGGATGCGGCAATTCGATGAGTGAGCCTTGGATGTCGTCGTCGGGCTCCCGCGTCAACACGGGCCAAAGGGCCTGGATGTGCTCGCTCAGGTCGCGGGTAGGATCGGCCTGAAAATCTGTACTAAACACCCTGGGAGGCTTGAAATTCATTTTCACGAATTGCTCCAGATCAAAATCTGGCTGCCCTTTGAGGCGCTGATAGCCTGCTACGATCTCCGCTGCAGAGGTCGTGGGGCGGCAGTCTACGAAGGTCTTCGAATCTTCGAAGATGGCGGCCATTTGCACATCGTGAAAAAGTGAGTCGAGATCTTTCGCCGGAAACATGGGCGGCTGCGAAGCGGCTTCGGAGGTATCGCCCGAGGGAGCCGGACCACACGCCATAAGCAAACTCAATCCAGCCAGGTAGCTCAGCAACTGTTTCATAAGGTGAGGAAAAGGGGGGAGGTGAAGATGAATCTATCAGTGAACTTACACAGCATTCTGAATTTTTCCACGACAATTGTAAACGGTCAGCGGTATGCGGAATAAGGTATGCGGCCGCCAGTCAGGGCAGGGCTTCGGCACGGGCCAGCCTCCCCATATTGGCTCACTCAGTGGCCGCGCCAAGCGGCTATCTCTACTCTCAACTAGACTACGTGGCGTAAGGATTGTAGAGTTGTAAGACACTATAACTTATTGATAACTAGGCCATTCAATAAATCAACCACTCTACCATTCAACCACTTTAAAGTATAGCAACGTTGAACTTCCCGCCCTATTCCCCAACCCGCAGCGGCGTCTGATATAGCTCAAAGTTGCGCAAGTCTACGGGCTTGAGGTTGCGCAGGCAAAAGAGGTCTTCGTCTAACTCTTCGAACTGAGCAATGGCGGTCTTGATTTCTCGGCCTAGTGGTTGCAGTTGCAACTGCCAGTAAAAGGCGGGGGTACTCACCGCCACCTCCTCAGGGATGTCGCAGTAAGCCGTGGTGTGGGTCTGTAGGGCTGCCCGCCGGGCAAATTGTACCTGCTGCCAGGCATCGAGGGGAGAAGGCTCGCGGGTGAGGGTCATCTGGGCCAGATAGGTCCAGGGATAGCGATCGGGGCGCAGGGCATAGCGCTCTACGCGAAAATGGGCCTGCGGGCTGTGCAGATCCAGCGTGGGATCGGGCTGCTCGGCCACGTCGGCCTCAGGGCCTAGCAGGGCGTGGCCCAGGCGCTCGACCTCCGGCCAGGAGGCCGGACCGAGGTAACAAGAAAGCTGCGTACCAGGAATCTGATTTAGCATAGGGTGAGTGAATTTTACCTAAGATATTGAAAACTAGGCAAAAGTCCTCCAATGGTTATCTTAGCTATCTAAACGTCAT
>CAYVAP010000569.1:0-3746 GCA_964449365.1 uncultured Bacteroidia bacterium | reverse complement strand
ACAATGGCAATAAGTTCATCCCGGTCTATCTAGCTGAAAACATGGTGGGTCACAAGTTGGGGGAGTTTGCCCCTACCCGCAACTTTCGTGGCCACGCCGGTAACCGCAAGGACAAAAGACGATAATCATGGCGGAAATTGTAAAGAAAACCCGTAAGCAGAAGATCGCAGACGGCGATCCCAAGCCGGCTAAGCGCAAAAAACAGCGGGCCGCAGAGCTCAAAGACCAACGCGCTGAAGAAGCCAAGGTAACGTTGCGCAACTATCGTTCTTCTGCCCGCAAGATGCGCCTGGTGGTCGATCAGATCCGTGGTATGGAAGTATTCAACGCCATGAACGTGCTGAAGTTTACCCCCAAGGCAGCCGCTCCGGCGGTGCAGCGCCTCTTGCGCTCAGCCATTGCGAGCTACGAAGAAAAGTTTGATATCCGCGTGGATGTCGGCACCCACTACGTGAGTGAGGCCTTTGTCGACAGCGCTCGCATGCTCAAGCGACTCCGCCCTGCGCCGCAGGGTCGTGCGCACCTGATTCGCAAGCGATACTGCCACGTGACTCTGGTGATCGACGAGATTCCAGAGGGCATTTTTGACACAGAGGAAGAAGATTAACATAAACGCTTAGGACTTTGGGACAGAAGACTCATCCGATCGGATTGCGGCTTGGCATCATCAAAGGTTGGGAATCCAACTGGTTTGGTGGCAAAGACTTTTCCGACAAGTTGGTAGAAGACGAGCAGATCCGCGCTTATCTCAACGCACGGATCCCTCGGGGCGGGATTTCCCGTATCGTCATCGAGCGCACCCTGCGTAAGATCACCATCACCATTCACACTTCCCGGCCCGGTATTGTGATCGGTAAAGGCGGTAAAGAAGTGGACAAACTGCGCGAGGAGATCAAAAAGATCACCGGCAAAGACGTGCAGATCAACATCTTCGAGATCAAGCGCCCCGAACTCGATGCCGCCTTGGTAGCTCAGCAAGTGGCTCAGCAACTGGAAGGCCGGGTATCTTTTCGCCGGGCCATGAAGACCACCCTGGCCGCGACCATGCGCGCCGGTGCTGAAGGCTGCAAAATCATGTGTGCTGGTCGCCTGGGCGGAGCCGACATGGCTCGTACCGAGCAGTACAAGCAAGGCCGTATCCCGCTACAAACTTTGCGTGCCGACATCGACTATGCCTTGGTCGAAGCCAAGACCATCTACGGCATCATTGGTGTCAAGGTCTGGATCTTCAAGAAAGAAATCTACGGTAAAGTCGATCTTTCCCCTTCTGTCAAGACCGACCGCAAGCGTGGCGGTGGTGGTAGTGGCGGTGGCGGTGGTAAGCGCCGAAGTGGCGGTGGCAAACGCTGATCGCCCCATCCTCCAACCTTTAATCCTATAGCAAGATGCTACAGCCGAGAAAAGTAAGACGACGCAAGGTCCAGAAAGGGCGCATCAAAGGAAATGCTACCCGAGGCGCAGAGATCGCCTTTGGTACCTATGGTATCAAAGCCCTAGAGCCGGGGTTCATTTCTGCCCGACAGATCGAGGCCTGCCGGATCACCATCTCCCGCGCCATGAAGCGGGAAGGCAACATGTGGATTCGCATCTTTCCCGACAAGCCTATCACCAGCAAACCCGCCGAGGTGCGCATGGGGAAAGGAAAAGGAAACCCCGAATATTGGGCCGCTGTGATCGAGCCCGGTCGCATCCTCTTCGAAGTGGATGGCGTACCCGAGCGCGTAGCCCGCGAGGCCCTGCGCCTGGCAGCCAACAAGCTGCCCTGTAAAACCAAATTCATCGTTCGCAGAGATCTGCAGCAAATTACCTAAGCCATGACCGCCAAGGAAATTAGAGATCTGACCGACGAAGAAATCGTCGCCCGGATCAAAGAAGATCGCGAGGAACTGCTACGCATGCGACTCAACCACGCTGTATCGGCTATCGAAAGACCCTCCGAAATTCAGCGCCTGCGGCGCACCATCGCCCGGTTGAGCACCATCCTGCGAGAGAGAGAACTCCAAACCGCTGACAAACAACAGGCATGAGCGAAACCGAAAATACCCTAACCCGAAACCTGCGCAAAGTGCGGGTAGGCAAAGTGATGAGCAGCAAGATGGACAAGTCCATCGTCGTGGCTGTCGAGCGCTATATGAAGCACCCTATCTACGGGAAGTTTGTACGGAGCACCTCCAAGTTCGTCGCTCATGATGAGCAAAACGACGCCAACGAAGGGGATACCGTTCGCATCATGGAGACCCGGCCCCTCAGCAAGCGCAAGCGCTGGCGCCTGGTCGAGGTGATCGAGCGCGCCAAATGATCGGATGGAATCCGATCTCGAATTTCAAGTCTCGAATTCCTCTTCTTCCTTCTGTGTATTGTATCGATTTTAATGCAATCTGAGCGATGATTCAACAAGAATCCCGGCTGAAAGTAGCCGATAATAGTGGCGCCAAAGAACTGCTTTGCATTCGTGTGCTAGGTGGTACTGGTAAGCGTTACGCCCGTATTGGCGACCGTATCGTGGCCTCAGTCAAGAGCGCTGACCCCAACAGCAACGTTAAGAAGGGGACAGTGGTCAAGGCCGTGGTGGTGCGTACCCGCAAAGAGCTGCGCCGCAAGGATGGGACTTACATCCGCTTCGACGACAACGCAGCCGTGCTGCTCTCCAATGACGGGGGCCCACGCGGCACACGTATCTTTGGGCCAGTGGCCCGCGAGTTGCGCGAGCGCAACTACATGAAAATCGTTTCCTTGGCACCCGAGGTGCTTTAGAAGCAACATATACTCATGGCAAAGCAAAAACTTCATATCAAAAAAGACGACATCGTGCGCGTCATTAGTGGCGAAGACAAAGGGTCCGAAGGGCGCGTGATGGAAGTCTTTCCCGCTAAGCAGCGAGCGATCGTCGAAGGCGTGCGGATCAAAGTCAAGCACACCAAGCCCAACCCCGAGAATCCCGAAGGAGCACGGCTGGAGCAGGAGATGCCCATTCACATTTCCAATTTGATGCTGATCGATCCCGCCACGAAAGAGCCTACCCGCATTGGCCGCAAGCGCGCCGAAAACGGCAAAGGCTGGGTCCGATACGCCAAAAAGTCCGGTGAAATTATTAAGTAAGAAACATTTCCGGTCGGGAAAGGCACTTATTTCAGGGAACAGGGAACAATGAACAATGAACAATGAACAATGAACAGGGAACAGTGAACAGTAGAGAAGATTGACCATTGACCATTGACTATTGAACACTGATCATTGACCATTGACCACTGACTAAGTGAACCTCCCGGTCTTAACCAGTTTGAAAAATGGCTGAAGAAACCAGACTGTACAAACAGTATAAAGAGCAGATCATTCCGGCCTTGAACGAAAAGTTCAAGTACAAGAGCATCATGCAGGTGCCAGCTCTGCAAAAGGTCGTGATCAATCGCGGGGTAGGTGATGCGGTCGGCGATAAAAAGCTGATCGATGCTGCGGTAGAAGAGATCACCTTGATCTCAGGCCAGCGCCCCATCATCACCAAGGCCAAGCAGTCGATCTCGAATTTTAAGCTGCGTGAAGAAATGCCCATCGGGGTGAAAGTAACCCTGCGTCGCAGCCGGATGTACGAATTCCTCGATCGCTTTATCAACGTGGCTTTGCCACGAGTGCGCGACTTCCGGGGCATTCCCGTCAAAGGCTTTGATGGCCGCGGCAACTTTACCATGGGCATCAAAGAGCAGATCATCTTTCCCGAGATCAACGTAGACAAGATCTACAAAATCCAG
>CAYVAP010000568.1:0-3756 GCA_964449365.1 uncultured Bacteroidia bacterium | reverse complement strand
CTTCGACATATACGCCGGGCGTTTTGTAATTGCTTGCCATAAAGCAGGATGGTTAGTTGCCTTGGGGGTCTTATAGAAAAATGTCTGAGTAAAATTCGGTGATTTGGGGGCCTGCCTGCTTCTTAGGGCGCAGGGCGCTGAGGGCAGGGGCCGGGAGCTTGACTTCGTTGCCACCTGCCTGGATGAAGGGCAGCGCATCGAAGGGGTAGTGGGCGCGTAGTGCCTGAGGGGTATCGGCCAGGATGGTTTGGGTGCTGGTGTCGAGGGTCCACCCCGTGGGATTGATGGTCGCGCCGTTGATAGGTGATACCCCGCCTATGCTTACCCGATAGCGATAGCGCCAGCGGGTCGCGAGGTTTTTGAAGCGAATCACATAGTTGCGGGGCTGGATGAGCGAGTCGCTGCCGGTAAGGGTAAAGCGGCTCGGAATGCTCGGGTGGTTGATCGCCACCTCGATCAGTGCCAGCGCCTGCGGATGGGCCTGCGTAGGCAGGTGTAGGTAGTGCTGCGCCGGAGCGAGGCTGGCTCCGTTGACCAGCATTTCGTAGCGACCGGGCTCCAACCGAGACAGATCTACGTGGATCATGAAGGGCTCGCCGGGGGGGTGCTCGTCGCCCACGCTGCCCTCCTGCAGCAGCGCGGGTTGCCCGAGGATATCGCGCAGCTCGACCTGATAGGTGTCGCCGGGATTGGCGCTAGCCAATTGATGCCGCAGCGAGCGGGGCGTCAGCGGCAGTCGGTCGCCATCGGAGACGTACTCGCTGGCCGGGAATGCCTCCCAGGGGCCACTCGCGGCGGGTGCCGCCGCATTGCTCAGGCGCTGATGCGCCTCCCAGGTTTGTCCGGCGTGCTGCACCAAGGCCCCCACGCGGTAATCGTTGCCACTGCCGTAGACAGGTAGGCCCGAGGTGAGAAAGAGCGCATGGCCGGAGACGCCATTGACGTTGGAGAAGTGGTAGCCATGCGACCCATCGGCCAGCATCGGTAGATTGGTGGCCTGATAAAAGGCCGGATTTTTCACCCTGATCCAGAAGCTGAGCCGATAGGCCCGCTCCAGGGGCACAAAGCTGCGAAAGTCGCTGCCGTCTGGCTCGACTCGCGCAAACATGACCCCGCCGAAGCCCTGCGCACGAAAGGCCCAACGCAGGTTTTGCAACTGCTGGGCACAGCTCCGCGTCGGCACGATCTCCAGCCAGTCGCCGATGGCATAGTCGTCCAGACTCAGCGCCGCTGGGTCTGGCTGGCCGAGCATGAAGTCATGCCAAAGCTGGAGGTTGCAAACGGGGCGATAGAGGATGGGCATTTGTTAATTCGTAATTCAGGATTCAATTCGTAATGGTACTTCCGGGCTGAAGTGATTAACCAGTTTACATTTACACCAATCACTGACCATCAGCAGCTTTAATTACAGATTTTTGATTTCGAATGCGTACCACTAACTCTTTCTGCTGCCACATCCTCCCTATGGCCCTTACTTCCCCTATCCCCCTGCATCCGCTCCGTTCGACTCGTTGACGTAGATATCGGTGATGATGCCCCCTTCGGCCTGTGGCTTTTCGGCCGAGACGGGCACTACGCGGGCTTTGTAGAGCACAAAAGGGATTTGCTTGCCGCCCAGCGCCCCCCACAGGTGATTGAGTTGCTCGAAAGTGAGGGTATACAAATCCATGATTACCCGTACCTCCTGACTATATGCTCCTGTGCTGGTAGGTGTATGCTGAAAGGAAAATTCGCGTTGCGACTGAAAGTAGGCCACCACTGAAGAGATGCGCCGCAGGGCATTTTCGTAGTTGTCTACGTCCAACACACTGATCAGCACGAAGAGATTCAGGTGTATCGGGGGTCGCTCATATTCGGTCCGGCCATTGCGCACCTTATAGTTGGGCAGATTTTTGAGGGTTGCTTCTTCTTGCAGGTTGACCAGGCTAATGACGATCCGCTGGTTGAGGTCATCTTTGGTGCCTCCGAGCTCTTCGGCCAGGCCGATGTTGTCGAGGGTAACCTGGGTCTCGGTGGAGGTGGAGGATGACCCTTCGGCTAGGTATTGCTCCAGGCCTTCCTGAATATATTTGAGCGCGTCGTAAATCATTAGCAGCTAAAGGGTTTAGGTTCGTATGACGGCTTTGTGGCAAAAATCAAAATTTACCTAGCCTGCTCCGGGCATAGGCACGGAGAGGGAGCAAAAACGACCAACCAACTAGGAGAAGCTTTATTCTTACATCATAAAGTTCATCATTCTTCCGCGTGATCCTACCGGGAATGTGAGAGAGGCAGCTTGGGCCCGTCAGTGGGCATTATTGGGGTGTATTTTGCAAAAAAGCAGCTATCAGCGCACGAAGGCCCGGATGGCATCTAGCAGCACGTGCTTGCGGTTGCGGGCGACGTTGATCACCGTGCCGTCTTGCAGTTCGACTTGACCGCCGTCGCCTTTGAAGTATTCGCGCAGGTAACAGAGGTTGATGAGGTAGCATTTGTGGATGCGAACGAAAAGGCCATCGGGTAGCTTTTCTTCCAACCAGCGAATGGGCTTGGAGATGAGCACCGGATTGCGATTGCGGAGGTAGATCTTGGTGTAGTTGTTGTCCGATTCGCAGTAGATCAGCTCTTCGGAGCGCACGAACTCGGCCCCTCTGAGCTTGGGTAATTCCAAGATCACATTCGAGTTGAGGTATATCAGGCGGAGCATGCAATCGAGCTTCTGCATGATGGCCTGTCGCTCGCGTCGGGCGAGGCTCCGGTCGAGGATGGCCGACAATTGAAACAAGTCTATCGGCTTGAGCAAGCAAGGGTGAGCGCTTACCTCGGGAAGCACTTGATCTTTGAGGTCTGGATGTAGGGTATACACCAGATCAAAGCTCTTCTGGTCTGTACTCGAAGAAATAAACGGAGGCAAGGGGGCACAGTGGGACTCGAGGCTCCAGAAAATCAGATCGGGTTGATAATCAGCCAATAGGCGTGAATTTACCTCCTCGCGGGTGCTACTCAAAATCCGTAGTTCAGGGCGCAGTTTTTCTAGCATTTTAGCTAGTTGGCTTCGCTCAGCCTGATCTTGATCGACGACCACAGCGTGTAGATTTGCAAACATGACAGAGGCATTGAGGGTAGATGGTCAGCAAAAAAAGTTCATCTGGGAGCAGCTTCTATCAATAGATAACCGAAAAATCGTACCAATTTGGCTGGCCTGTCCATCGAGCATTAGGGGTGCCGATAGGCTTCCCCAAAGGCGCTCAGGCGACTTCCTTCACCACAGGGTAGATTTCCCACAAGACGCGTAGTGCAAAAAAAATACCTTTTTTTAAGGGAATTTTCTTTCTCCATTTTTGCCTGATCACAAAGAGTTTTTAGCCAGTCCAATTATTTTGCCCTTCGGCTAAACCAACATAGCGATTCTTACTTAGAAATTCCTGATTATTCCGTTTTGTATGGCTGGTTTCTGCGGCGCTTTTCACCCCGTAGACCCCTCACGGGGGCCTTCAGACCGGGTTGAGCTTCGCTCAACCGAAGGAGGGATCCCCCTGGAGGGGGACACAGGGGGGGACTAGTGCCTTCGGAATGAAGTAATTAACCATTCGAAATTCGCATAGAATCCTGACCAGCAGCACTTACCTATATGAACGGTCAGGGGTATAAGGGAATAAGGTGATCAGGCAAGGTGGTCAGGCACAACGTTTACCTACCGTTCATATTGGCTCACTCAGTGGCCGCGACAAGCGGCTATCTTTACTTTCAATTACGAATTGCTGATTACGAATTTCG
>CAYVAP010000567.1:0-3757 GCA_964449365.1 uncultured Bacteroidia bacterium | reverse complement strand
TCCTGCTGAGCTTTGCGGTGGGCAAATGGCTGGGGGCCGATTACCCCAAAAATGCTGCTGTGTCCTTCACTGCGGCGGACAACAACTTCGAGCTGGCCATCGCCATCTTCGGCCTCAACTCCGGACAGGCCACGGTGGAAGAGCGATAACGAAGGGGTGAACCCCAAGTCCACCCCTCATCCAGTATCTCCCTTTGCCACATTCTTGACTTGGAGGGGCCTCCTCATCCGGTCCTGCACCACCACTGTCGAGAGCAGGGATGCGCCTTCATCCTGCTCCGCTGCGAGCCACCTCGCAGCACGCTCCGCGCAAGGCAAAATTCGGCCAAACCGTGGCTCCTCACAACCGCTGCACCGCAAAGGTCGGAGCGCCTTTTTGGCCATTTTCATCGTAGAAATCCAGGAAGTGCAGCTTGTAATAAAAGCCCTCGCTGTCGCGCAGCACGTAGACCTGCTCGGGATAGACCGTAAAGCTCCCTGTGTTGAGGCTGTAGCTCTTCCAGTCGTAGCCGATCACGTCTCGCGCGGAGCTGAGCATCAGGTCCGCCGCTAGTTCCCGGTCGATGGCCTCGAAGGCATAAACCGTATCCATGGCCGCCTCCGTTTGGTAGGGATTGAGCAGCGCGCCATTGACCAGATAGGGCAGGTAGGGATCGTAAAAAAGATGGGTGTAGGTAGTAAAGCACAAGTCGTAGTCTGCCTTGGGGGGCTCTACCTCGACTGCCTCGTGGGTGGTGAAGGAAAAGCCCAGGAAGTTGTAGCGGGCGTCTTTGGCCACCTCGATGGTATGCGCCTCGCTGCCGTCCAACTGGGCGTAGCGAAAGCGGTAGCCATCGGCGTCGGTGGCAAGGAGTTGAAACTTGATCTTGCCCCGCAGGCGCCCGGCCGGGGTGTAGCCCCGGTCGATCACCACCACCTGCCCGTCGAGGGCGGCGGTGAGGGCCAGGCTGTCGCGCTGTCCAGAGGGATGATCCGGGCGATAGCGCAGCGTGGCATCATCGGTGACGGCATCGAAGTCCATTTCCCCGGTCAGGGCTACTTGCATGGCACAACTGGTATTGAGCCACAGCCAGGGCGTACTGTCGGCACAGCCCAGGCCGATGTCCCAGGCTGTGCGCGCATTGACCGAGACGATGGTCTGGGTGCCCAGGTCGTACCAAATCTGATCTTGATAGTCAGGCTGCATGTTCACCTGCACGGTACTGGCTTCGCCTCGCTCGAAAGGCTCCACAGGAAGTTCTTCGCGTAGGCAGGCGGTGCTGAGCCACACCAGCGGAAAAAGGAGTAAAAAAGGGCGCATGGTCATGGGGTGGAAGAGAGGTTGAAGTCGAGTTTAAGGAAAAGGGTACGCCCCGTAGCAATGGGGGTGCTGCTGCCATTGCTGCTGTGGACTCCCCCTGCCAGTTGCGCCGCCACGTTGGTGACGTCAAAGAGGTTTTTGGCCCCCAGCGCCAGGGTAAGGCGCTCTTGCCACAGCGGCTGGCTCAGGGTCAGGTCGGTGAGGTGAAAAGGCGCGATGAACTGCCGTGCCACGTTGCCCTCACCGTCGAGGCGAAAGCCCGGCAGTCGCCCCTGGTATTTGTAAAAAACCGAAAGATTGGTACCAGTGCGGGGCAAAGTGTACTGCAGGTTGCCGGTTACCTCGGGGGTAAAGCTGAAGGTGGGCAGCTCTTCGCTGACGCTCAGGCGGTTGTACAACCCCAGGTAGCTGCCGCCCAGGTTGACCTGCCACTGCTCGCTGCGCCAACTGAGCCGCAGGTTGGCCCCGGTACTGCGAAAGCGCGCCACGTTCACGTAGGTAAATTCCGGGCTGTTGATCTCCGCCAGGGTGATCTGGTTGCGCAGGTCGTTGTAAAAGCCGCTTAGCTCGGCCTGCCAGAGCTGCCCCTGAGCGCTGAGATGCTGGTAGCGCAGGTTGGTGGAGACATTGTGCGAATACTCGGCTTCCAGCTCGGGATTACCCACAATGTTGTGGTTGATGTCCACGAAGTAAAAGTACAGCTCTTTGAGCGAGGGGGCGCGAAAGCCCCGCGCGTAGGAGGCCCGCAGGGTCCACCGGTTCCAGTGGACTTTGGCGTTGAGCGAGGGGGTGAGCGGGGCCTGGTAGGCGCTGTTGTAGCCATAGCGCAGGCCGGGCCGCAGGGTGAGCCAATCGGTGGGCTGCATTTCTGCGGTGGCAAATACGGCGTAGTCGCCTAAAGATTGGCGTTGATCCTCGATGCGCCGCCCCACGGCGGTCTCGTGGCTCACTTCATAGCCAAGCTCATAATTGAACCAATGGTCGCGGGTGCTGGTAAAATTGCCGCGGCTCATGGCCAGGGCAAAGACGCTGGTATCCTGTTCGCCCTCCGCGCTGATGAGCGACTGCTCCAGGGTGGTGAGGTCTTTACGGAAGGTGTTGGAGCGGCGCACGAAGTGGTTGTAGGCGGCAATCACCTGTATGCGATGGCGGTCGCTGAGGACACCCTCCAGCGACAGCGATTGGTCCAGGCGCTGGGTGTGGTAGCGGTCGTCGAAAGCCACTTCCTGGTAGGGGGCCCGCGGCAGGCCGCGGTTGGTGATCACCTCATCGAATACCTCGCCGCGGTAGCCCAGCCGCAGCCGCCCCAGGTCGCGGTGGTATTGCAGCCGCCCGAAGTGCTGGGTGCGGGGCTTCCAGGCCTGCCAGCGGCTGCTGTCGGCGATGCGCCGCTCAAAGGTGGGCCAGGCAGCTTCGCCTTGGTTCCAGCCATCGAAAAAGTTGCGCCCCAACGAGAGGCTGATGCGGTTTTTGCCAAAGCGCCAGGCGGTCAGGGCGTTGAGGTTCACGGTGCCAATCTGCTCGGCGTAGGCGCTGGCCTGGGCCTGCAAGCCCGGTTGGCTCTGCTTTTGGGTGATCAGGTTGATGGTGCCAGCCAGGGCATTGCTGCCATAGTTGACGCTGAGCGGCCCTTCGATGATCTCGACGCGCTCGATGCCCAGCAAGTTGAGCTGACTGAGGTCGAGGTTGCCATTTTGCCGCCCGATGATGGGCACCCCGTCGATCATGATCTTGACGTTTTCGCCCGAAAGCCCTTGCAGGCTCAGGCTTTGGCCCAGGATGTTATCCTGCGAGAGGCGGATGTTCAGCTCGTTGCTGAGCACGTCGCCCAGATCCACGGCGGCCATGCGCGACATCTTCTCGGCGGAGATGGTGCGTATGGCGTGCACCGCCTGATGGGCCGACTGCGGGGCATATTGCCCGGTGATCACCACGTCGGAGAGGGCATACTCGAGGCTGTCAGCGCGGTTTTGCGCCTGCGCGAAGCTCAGCAGCAGTAAACTCAAACCAGCGAAACGTAGAGTGGACATATTAGTTAACATTGATCTTGCATCAAGCGCCGGGCCTGCCACTGTAGCAGCCCTTGCGCCAGTATCTCATGGCATTGTTGCATCTCGCGGTAGCAAAAGAGCATGGTCACCCGGCGGGAGTCGGTGTTGAAGGCAAAGCGCTTCTCACCGGGATGAATCCGATCAGCCCACTGTTGCAGTTGCATCCCCATTTCCTCCATCAAGCTGCGCAGCTCTCGCTCCGTGATGGTCAGGCCCAGGTTACCGTAGCCGACGTGAAAATGCTGGCATTGGGCACAGTGCATGACGTAGCCAGTTTGATCATGGTGCAGGACTTGTAAAGATTGGCACATAGCAATGAGGGATAGTGGAGCAGCAGGTATGCCTGCTTATTTGGACTTAGTCTAAATAAGTACCGGATTCGCAGATCCACAAGTAGTTTTTGCTAA
>CAYVAP010000566.1:0-3759 GCA_964449365.1 uncultured Bacteroidia bacterium | reverse complement strand
GGGTGGTCGTGCAGGGCTTTGGCAACGTGGGTGGCGCGGCGGCACTCACGTTGGCCAAAGAGGGTTTTCGCATCATCGGTATCATCGATCAGCGAGGCGGGGTGATCGCCCCCGAGGGCCTAAAACTGGACGAGGTGAAGCAGCTTTATCTCAATCGCCACAAAAATCAACTCGCGGTGAAGGGTACCATTCCCTTCGATGCGGTCAACGAGCAGTTATGGAGTAGCGGGGCCGAGGTATTCGTCCCGGCGGCCGGTTCGCGGCTGGTAACAGCAGAGCAGGTAGAGACCATGGTGGCACATGGGCTAGAGGTGATCTCCTGCGGGGCCAATGTGCCCTTTGCTGATGCGCAGATCTTCCTGGGGCCTATCGGCCTACACGCCGACGATCAGGTAGCGGTGATCCCTGATTTTATTGCCAACTGTGGCATGGCCCGCACCTTTGCCTACCTGATGCAGCCGGGGGTGTCGATGGCGGATGAAGGTCTGTTTCCTGACGTCTCTGCCACCATCGAGCAGGCCCTGTATCGTACCCGTCAGCGCTGCCCTGAGCCCAAGCAACTGTGGCAAAACTCGCTGGCCTGGTGTTTAGAGGACGTGATGTAGCCTGTCCGAAACCCGCTCATTCTCAGGATAATTTAGGGGAATCGGGCAACTTTCTTTATATTTGAAATGATCCAATCACGTTGACCCATGAAATTCGAAAAAAGTGTCGAAGACCGTTATACGGTAATTTTGCCCAAAGAGGAAAAGCTAGACTCTCGCATTTCTCCTCAACTCAAAGGGGAGTTCATTCAGCTCAATGCTCAGGGTACGCAAAACGTCGTGCTCAACCTCTCTGAGGTCAAGTACGTCGATAGCTCGGGCTTGAGCGCCATCCTCACCGCCAATCGCTTGTGCAGTGGGGTCGGCGGTGTGCTGGTAATCTCCAATGTCAACCCTCACGTTGAGAAGTTGATCAAAATCTCTCACCTAGACTCGGTGCTGCACGTGCTGCCCACCGAAGAGGAAGCCCGAGACGCGATCTACATGATGGAGCTGGAAAAAGAAGTCGACGACAGCGACAAAGATTGATTGCTCCTCCTCGACTCCTGCGTCCGGCTCCCTATCGCGCCGGGCGCAGCTTTTGTCTTTGTCCACCTCAAATTTTGCGCCCGACGTGTTTCAGGTTCAGGTCTTGGGAACCAGCGCTGCAATTCCCACCACATCTCGTGCTCCTTCGGCCCAAGTGGTCACCATCCATGATCGCCACCACCTGGTCGATTGCGGAGAAGGTACGCAGATGCAGTTGCTTCGCTATCGCGTGAAATTTTCCCGCCTGGATGCCATCTTCATCAGCCACTTACACGGCGATCACATCTTGGGGCTGCCTGGGTTGCTCAATTCGCTCAGTCTTTACGAGCGCAATTTTCCCCTGAAGCTCTACGCGCCGGTGGGCCTCAAAACCATCCTGGATGTCACCTTTGCGCAGACTGCGAGCTACCTCAACTACGAGCTGGAATTCATTCCCACTGAAGATTTTCAGCCCGGCGATGTCATCTACGAGAAAAACGACTACCTCGTCCGGCTGCTGCCGCTAGATCACCGCATCTTTTGCCGGGGGTTTCGCTTCTCTGAGGTCAACAAGCGCCCCAAGTTTGACTTTTACAAAGCCAAGTCGCTGGAGATTCCCAACCAATACTTCAAGCTGCTCAAGCAGGGCAACATCATTACCCTCGAAGATGGTCGCCAAATCGCACCTGAGCAGGTAACCTCGCCGCCCGATCCGCCGCTATCTTTTTCTTACTGCTCGGATACTTGCTACCTCGATGAGCTGGTCGAGCACATTCGCGCCAGTAGCCTGCTCTATCACGAGGCTACTTTCACCCACGATATGGTGCGCCGCGCGGCAGCTACCCACCATGCCACCGCGCGACAGGCTGCAGAGATTGCCCAGCAAGCTCAGGTAAACCAATTGCTGCTGGGGCATTTCTCGGCGCGCTACAAAGACTTGCGCCCCCTGCTGGAAGAGGCTCAGGCGGTGTTTCCGGCTACCGACTTGGCCAAGGAGGGGCAGATTTGGGACTTGAAGAGGTTGGGAACAGTGATCAGTGATCAGTAAAGACAGGGAACAGTGATCAGTGAAGACAGGGATCAGTGATCGGGGGACAGGGATCAGTGAAGATAGTGGACAGTGATCAGTGATCAATGATCATGGGACAGTGATCAGTGATTAATGATCGGGGGACAGTGATCAGTAAAGATAGTGGACAGTGATCAGGGAACAGTGATCGGGGGACAGGGATCAGTAAAGACAGGGAACAGTGATCAGTGAAGACAGTGATCAGGGAAGACAGTGATCAATGATCGGGGGACAGTGATTGGTGAGGATAGTGAATTTCGAATATATCTTATGGTCCACTTCTTTCACTCTGATCGCTTTGTGCCGGAGTTGCCGGCGGGGCATCGCTTTCCGATTGAGAAGTATGGATTGATACGGGAGCAATTGCTGTACGAGGGGGTGATTGCTGAAGCGGACCTGACGGAAGCCCAGCCTGTGGCTGAAGACGATTTGCTACGGGTGCATACCTCGCGCTATTGGGGGGCGATGCGGGATCTTAGGCTTACTCCGCGAGAGATGCGGCGCATTGGATTTCCCCAATCGGCTACGCTGGTGGATCGCTCGCGGCGCTCGGTACAGGGTACGTTGCTGGCGGCTCAGCATGCCCTAGACCACGGTTGTGGCATCAATCTGGCCGGGGGGACTCATCACGCCTACGCTGATCATGGTGAAGGCTTTTGTCTGCTCAATGATATCGCCGTGGCGGCTCGATGGCTGCTGGATCAGCGCCGCGTAAGCCAAGTCCTGATCGTGGACCTCGATGTGCATCAGGGCAATGGCAACGCTCGCCTTTTTGCCGCCGAGCCGCACGTTTTTACCTTCTCGATGCATTGCCAGGCCAATTATCCTTTGCGCAAAGAATCATCGGACCTGGACCTGGGGCTACCCCTAGATACCGAAGACAGCGCGTACCTACAACTGCTAGCGGCGACTTTGCCGCGCTTGATCGAGCGAGTGCGACCCGACTTTATCTTTTTTCAGGCGGGGGTGGATGTGCTAGCCACCGACAAGCTAGGCCGCCTGGCTCTCACCCACAGCGGCTGTCGCAGCCGCGACGAGATCGTGTTGGCTCTCTGCCAAAAGTATCACATTCCGCTGGCCATCAGCATGGGAGGCGGCTATTCCGAGCGTGTCGCCGACACGGTGATGGCCCACACCAATACCTTTCGATTGGCAGTGGAGGTGTTTGGGGGATAAAGTTGACCTCACCTATATGAACGGTCAGGGGTATAGGTAGGCTGTGCAAAATAACGAGAAAAGGGTGTTACATTTTCAGGGGATGAAAGGGTTTGAAAATGAGCGTTACAGCCAATGGCCTCTCGGCGGATTGCAAATCCGCCCCACGTTGGGGTGGCCCGGAACAGTCCAAAAAGTAGCGTAGTTTTTTTTCAAAAACCCTGGCATTCTGCACAGCCTAGGTATAGGGGAATAAGGTGGTCAGGCACAGCGTTGACCTTGCGTTCCTCTTGGCTCACTCAGTGGCCGCGCCCAGCGGCTATCTTTACTTTCAACCTTAAACTTTGAACCGCGAAACTAATGACTAGCACTAGTGCTCTGTCAACTCCCGAATGATGGGTGATCGCTGCATCTTTTTCCGCATCTCTGCGTTGAAAGCTCGTCGGTAGGTCCCTCAAGCCCACCGTCTCGCGGTTTGGCCCG
>CAYVAP010000565.1:0-3759 GCA_964449365.1 uncultured Bacteroidia bacterium | reverse complement strand
TCCGCATCTCGGCGTTGAAAGCTCGTCGGTGGGTCCCTTTATCCCACCGTCTCGCGGTTTGGCCCGCCAAACTCGGATTTTTCGCCTTGATCTGCGAAAAAATCTGCGACCGCTTACCCATCATTTTCAACTTGACAGAGCACTAGGTGAGGACTGGTTAGGCGGCTTTTTTCCCCGCTGCAAGTCTATTCGGCTCCGCGTGGTTACTGGCTTTTCAACGCTCACCCCCCATTGGATTCACCCATTTGGCAGGCGTGGACCTGGGCACAAAGCAAAGTCCATCGAAATGCTCGCCCAGGCGCAGGCGCATGAAGGAACCGCGCCGACTAACGGGTACGGCCGGGAGGTGGCTCAGGGGCAGCCGTTGGTTAGCCAG
The DNA here is from genome assembly GCA_964449365.1 of uncultured Bacteroidia bacterium. Lineage (GTDB taxonomy): Bacteria > Bacteroidota > Bacteroidia > J057 > J057 > CAYVAP01. The sequence continues at coordinate 3,383 of CAYVAP010000565.1, read as the reverse complement.
GGCTTGTCCGGCTGGCGTCTGAAAATCCACCCACAGCGTGTCCTGCGCGCGTGCCCCCAGGTGATGCTCCAGCCCGCGTCGGTGCTGATAGACGGGTTGCGGCAATGAGCGTCCTCAGTTTGAAGTTTGCTACGACCTGCGGAGGTGGCGGGCTCAGATGCCAGACGGAGCAGACATGTTACTCACCAGCTTGGCTGAGAACCATGCGATAAACCGCGTCGCTTATCCAAAAGCCAGCTTCTCGAATCAAGCGATCCATGACAGGCTTTACCAAGGGGATGAGGGTTTGCTGCTTAGCCATGAGTAACACGCCCAACAAACCAGTGGGATAAAGCCCTAAGGATTTGGCGACTTGGTATCCCCTTCGCTCGTCGATGATCATGGCGTCTGCTTCGAGTTCCATGGCTAGGGCAATGGCGGCAGATTCCCCTTCATCTAAGTCTTGGCCGAGCTGGTTTACCCGGGTGAGATCGTTGGGAGGTACAACCTTGACCCAGGACGTTTCGCTTACATCTAGCCCAGGATACCCCAGCGCCACTGCCGCTTCTAATTCCTCAAATACCTTGGGAGGAATCACCACTTCGGCGAATAAGAGACGTAGCAGGTCAAGCTCCCCTACGATCAGCAGGTTGCTGATGGGAGAGGTATCACTCACGATCACCATGGAACAAGCGCCGCAAGGTTTCCAAATCTTGCTGTACTTCCTCCTCCCCGATGTGCAGAGGAATCTGTCGCTTGGCCAGTTCTTGCTGAAAGGCAATCCGTGGCAAGCCAGCCATGCGAGCGGCCTGGGCCAGGGTAAAGATATCGGCCTGAAACAGGGAAATCGCCACTTGCAAACGCACTTGTGCTTCCGTATGGCCGCTCTGTTGCAGCAGGTGATCAGGGATGGTGATGGTCATAGCCATTCGTTTACTCGAAGTTACGCAAATCTTTACCTGAAGATACGCATTCAATCTTCCCCACCCAGGCCCCACGGCACGTATGCCTGGACGTGAGCAGGACAATCCCCACATTCCGCATGTCCTGAACAGAATAGAGCCAGGGCATGCCCTGGCTCTATTCCCGAAAGGCCTCTATCTGCCGAGCGAGTTCTCCGGCCATCTCATGGACAAAAAACGCCTCTTCTGCGGCGAGTTCACGTAGAAGGGGAAGCACCTGAGAAAGCTGGCCCATCGCCAGGAGCGCCAAGGCTCTGTACCAGCGGACTTTGTCATAGTTGGAATCTCCTTCTCCGCGTGCAATCACCTCGGCGAGCGTCTCAGCCGCCTTTTGCGCCTACTCAGCTTTGTAAAATCAGACAAGCAGAAATGCCCTGGCTTATAGCTGCTCATTCAGGTACTCAATCGCTCGCTCCAACACCGGGTCGCGGCCGGCCCGGACATCCGCCTGGGTCGGAATAATGGTTTCATCCAGTTTAACTCCGCAGCCAAAAATGGGCGTGCCATCGGCGTAGGTCATACCGTGCTGGGTGAAATGGGCTCTGAAGCCTCCGGGCAGATAAATCCGACCGATTGCCGCCAAAGCGCCTCCGGTGCGACTCCCGATGCTGTACGCATTGGGATGGGTTTGGAGGTGCATGATCAGGAATTCAGTTTGACTCAACACATTTTTTCCGATCAGTAAAACAACAGCCTTCTGCTTTAATTTTTTTCTGCGCGGGTTGCCTGCTCCCAACTCTTGTTGCCAGGATGGACCCAAGAAACCCGGGTAGTCATACCTAGGGGAAAAATGCCAGGTAAAAGTGGGTTCCACAGGCTGCAAAACTTCAAAAAGCGTCATGAAAGCCTCTGACCATAGCTGATGAGACCGAAGGTCTAGAATGATGCCTTCTGCCTGCTTTGCACGCCGGACAAGTCTGCGAGCTTCTTGGCTACTGCTCATCTGTGAAACCCTGGCCAATAACATGTTCTGAGACGCCCCTACCCACTCCCAGGTATCCTGCCGCACTTGAAACCAAGGAATGCTATTCGTGAGGTAGCGATGCACATGTTCCTGAATCGTATCGCCCTCCCTGATGAACGTGAGGTAAGAGGATGAATCGATACTCATGATGGCATACAACAGCATATAGTTCAGCTTTGCCGCCCGATGAGAAGCGCCGATGTAATGTCCTTTCGAAGTCATGTATGACCAAATGGACTGCCCGTCAATGGCGACTATTTGATCACCTATTTGAATTTCGCAGAGCTGTGCCAAGGAATCCGAGAAAAAATCATCCACCACGATCATGCTGTCTTCTACTGCCCTCAGACCAAAAGGAAAACGATAATTCCCATACCAATTATCTGCCAAATAGCTGGAAAATGAGCCGTTGGCATGGCTATCATGGGGCTGGTTTGCCAACCAAAGCATGGCCATTTGAAACAAATGGTCGGAACCTGCTTCTACGAAACGTGGTACTGCTTCCGATAGCGTTTTGTCCCAATAAGGGTTTGCACTGGACTTGTAGGGAAAAAAATACTCGATGACACTCCAATAGTGGAACGCTGCCATCAAGCGGTGACGATAGTCAAAGGCAGAAATATCCTGGTAGCCAGCGTCCATCAGAAACTTATTGGCTTGCCAATTGGCCTTTGTTTCGAATAGCTTACCAATATACCCATTCTCCCCCGGCTCATGCTGATCACGAATGCGCTGCAGTTGGGCCATCTGACCCGAGCGCAGGAGCGTATTCTCCTCCATCCAGCCCCAATCGACATTCACCCCCTGGGCCGAGTCAAACTCCGGTGGGCAGACCTGACAGTCAGGTACTGGCCCTGCCACCGCTAGCAGCCGATCTATCACCTGCTGACCCCGCGCGACATCCATCACCGAGGAATCTTTTGGCAAAGCCGCTATCAGCACCGAGTCCCAGTTATAGGTCCTGGTCGCCACCGCAGGGTGGTAGTATTTGAGGAAGCCCTACACCCGCCCGATGCTGGCGTAGGCTTCTGCTTGAGTTTGGGAGAGCGTCGCAGGCGCTTGAGCCAAAGCGACTACGTAGCCAAGCGTGGCAAGGCATAAGAGTAAGGCAGATTTCATGATGCTTTTTCGATCCATAACTCGGGGCGGGTAAGATGTTACGTCGAAGACCGGCTATTTGTCAAGTTTTACGCTGAAGTACGCTCGCCGAGGAGTGAGACAGATTGGTTTTTTTATGTAGTGTACAGCGGTGTGTGAAGAAGCGACACTATTTGATCATTACCTTTGGGAGGTAGCTCATGTTTATCTCTTGGCCGCTTGGACTCCGCAACGAGGGCGATAGAGACAGGGGAATTCGTACTGAGATTCCTAGCAGGATTGGATTTTTTACTACTTTGGCTTAAAGTATGGAGCATAAGAGACCACTATTTATAGTTCAGCAACCCAAGATTTGTGATTTTTCAAAACGCTGGAATTCT
>CAYVAP010000564.1:3014-3770 GCA_964449365.1 uncultured Bacteroidia bacterium | reverse complement strand
CCTAGGCACGGCCCTATTGCTGGCCTGGATCCTGCTGGGCCAGCCTGATGACGAGAACGATCCTCCCCTGCATACCCCGGCTACCACCGCCGCAGGTAAGAGTGTAGATACGACCACTGCTCCCCGCTGAAAGATTGACAGCCCAGAGGTTAGTTTTTCCTCCGTTTTTCTATGTATCTTTGCCCGGCAAATATCCCCAATGATATTTGCCTCCTATGACCGATCATCCCAAAATCGCTTACGAAGGACTCACCTATGATGACGGCCTTCTCTTGCCTCGTTATTCTGAGGTCTTACCCCGAGAAGTCAACACTTCCACCCAACTGACGCGATCGATCCGGCTCAATCTTCCACTTGTCAGTGCGGCTATGGATACCGTAACTGAGCATCGAATGGCTATCGCCATGGCTGCTAGTGGGGGAATTGGAATCATCCACAAAAACATGTCGATCGAGGCCCAGGCCGAAGAGGTCCGCAAGGTCAAACGCTCCGAAAGCGGCCTGATCGTAGACCCCATCACCCTGCGAGAAAATGACACCTTGGCTCAAGTGTCGCAGCTCATGCACGAGCACCGGATTGGCGGCATTCCTATCGTCGACGATCGAGGCCACCTGGTAGGGATCATCACCAACCGTGACATGCGCTTCGAGCAGCCCGACGGCCGTAAGGTCCGCGACATCATGACCAAAGAAAACCTGATCACGGCTCCTCATGGTACCACCCTGGGGGGAGCGGAAGAAATCATTCGCAAGCACA
>CAYVAP010000564.1:0-3004 GCA_964449365.1 uncultured Bacteroidia bacterium | reverse complement strand
GTGATCGACACGGCTCAGGGGCATCCACAGGGCGTGCTGGCCCAAATCAAGCGAGTACGCGAGCGCTACCCTCATCTGCAACTCATGGCAGGCAACGTTGCCACTCGCTCGGGGGCGCAAGCCCTGATCGATGCTCGCGTCGATGGCATCAAAGTCGGGGTAGGGCCTGGCTCGATTTGTACCACCCGGGTGATCGCAGGGGTAGGCGTACCGCAGTTATCTGCGGTGATGGACGCAGTGGCTGCCGCCGAGTCAGCAGGCATCCCGGTGATTGCCGATGGGGGCGTGAAATATTCCGGTGATCTGGTCAAAGCCCTGGCCGCAGGAGCTAGCAGTGTAATGGCAGGCGGCCTGTTGGCGGGTACCGATGAAAGCCCCGGCGAGACGGTGCTCTACGAAGGGCGTAAGTTCAAAACCTACCGGGGGATGGGCTCGGTAGAAGCGATGAAGGAAGGCTCCAAAGACCGCTACTTTCAGGACGTAGAAGACGACATCAAAAAGCTGGTGCCCGAAGGGATCGTGGGCCGGGTGGCGTACAAGGGCAAAGTGCACGAGACGCTCTTTCAGATGGAAGGTGGCTTGCGCGCTGGCATGGGCTACTGCGGCGCACCCGACATCCCTACCCTACAAACTTGTCAGTTTACCCGCATCACCAACGCAGGCTTGCTGGAGAGCCACCCACACGATATCCAGGTGATCAAGGAAGCACCAAACTATTCGCGGCGCTAACGATCAAATTCCGATTTTTGTATGATTCAAAATTCGCGATTAGTCATTGAAAGAGTCGCTCTTTTACCCTCTCATAAGGGTTTTGAACCCTCATAAAGGGTACATCCCAGCCCAAGAAGCCCATCAAACTTCACAGCCTACCCTATGGCCCTTATAGCCCCTATGCCTCTTTCACCTAGGTGAGTCTTTTTCTTCTAGGCTTCACATTTTTTTGCGGCCAAAAAAGAAGGCATCCTCGCGAGGATGCCTTGCAAAGCTAGTCCAAAAAATAACAGGTAAGAACTGACCAAAGAGAAGGTCAAAAAGAGGAAAGAAGCCAAAGTTGAGATCAAGTAATGCTCAAAAAATGAGTTGGCCTTCTTCGCCCGAAAATAGGAGGTTGAGAGATCGAGATGTCGAGAGATTGAGAGTTCGAGACTAAGAGATTGTACGTCCCAAAGTCTCAGGATCTCACCATCTCAAAACCCCAAAACCTCAAAATTTCAAAACCCCAAAACCTCACCATCTCACCTTGATCTAGAGCGAGATCTCTAACCGAATCCGGGAAGTTATTTTTCTCGCGTTACTAAGCTGCTACCTGCTCGCTAGGCTGCGGCGCTTCGGGCAGGCGCAGTTCCTGCACAGGATGAATGCGCAATCCGATACCCATGGGCAGCGAGAGCAGCTTTTGGATCTTGTTCAGATCGGTGTATTGGCTGAGCCAGGTGCCCTCCACGTTGCTAGGCAGAATCAAGGGCATCTGTAAGCCAAATCGGCTGAGGTGCTGATTACTCGGCACGGTGATGATGGCAAAACTCTCCAGCAGAGTACCATCGGGCTGACGCCAGGTGTCGTAGATTCCCGCAAAGCAAAAGGTTTCTCCTTCCGGACGAGCGAGCTTAAAGATATGCCCGTTGCCACGATGCTCATGCGTGGTATAAAACCCATCGGCAGGAACCAAACAGCGCTGACGCCGAATCGGTACCTGATAGGCAGGCTGTCGGAACAACCGATCACTCGGAGCATAGGTGATGCCTTGCTCCCCTCGACCAGCCTTCGTAAAAGCTGGAACCATCCCCCAACGAAAATGCTTTAGGCGCACCTGACCATATTCTTGCACCAATACTGGCGCGTATTGCCCTCCCGAAAATTTTCCGCCTTCCAGCAGACGAAGGCTGGGTACGCGGTCCATGCCCTGAGGGTCGTATTGGGTGTTGAAGGTGTAAGCAGCTACCATAACAGGAGAGTTTTGCTTGATTCGTTGAGTCTAAGATACTACTCCGAACGATAAAAGCAAAATTTTTGAGCAAAGTTTCTGAAAAAATTAGTTTATATCAATTTAATCCATGCTCCAAAATCAGAAAGAGCCGTTTTCCCAAGCTGAGAAAATGGCCCTTTCTAAAGACTATATTCGACGATAACTTGCTTGCATTCAGCAAAAAACCTTCCCTTTCCGGCGCTTGAATTTTGCTTAAAAAATGCTTTACCCATCCCTGCTAAAAAATTAGCATCACTGCGGCAGCACCGTCAGCGGCAGTACCGCCTGCCCTGACGCAGTTTGCCATTTCAAGCGATATGCGTCGGCTGCGAGCTTACCCAGGGCCAGACGCATGTGCGCACCCTGCAACGGTCGTCGCCAGAGGATACGCCCCTGCGCATCGATCAGAGTGAGGCTACCAGGCTCTCCGCCGGGATTTTGCAAAAACACCTGATCGCGGGTCGGATTAGGATACATGCTGGGTTGTGGTAGGGACGAACGGCGCAGGCTGGTACTGGTCAGCAAGGTCAGGCTATCGCCCGCGGGAGCCACAGGCTGGTATTGCCCACTCAGGTTGAGGAGGTAGGCATCGAACAGGTCCAGCGCGATGGGCAGCGAATCCATTTTGCCTGCCAGGTCATCGATCATGATGATGGCTACGGGCGACCACGAAGGGCTGGATGCGCAATTGAAGGCCTTCGAGCAGGCTCTGCGCCGCAATGGTCTGATCTCGGCCTATCAGCGGCGCGGCCACCTCAACTTGATTCATTTCGTGCGCAAGCTCGACCAATTTCGCATTCGAGCCATGACCTACCGCCCCAAGTAGCGACAGCAGCAACTAGCCAAGCTGCGCGAGCGTATCGAGGCCCGCCGCGAGATCATCAACATCCAGTGGCTGCTGGGGCAGGTGGAGACAATGGGGAAAGAATTATTCGGGAATCGGGATTCGGGGCTCAACCACGCTTGATCCTACAAACGGGGTCGCGGCTACGCCGCTATGGGTAGCAGAATAGCCGCAACACGGCGGCACCGTTGGTA
>CAYVAP010000563.1:0-3771 GCA_964449365.1 uncultured Bacteroidia bacterium | reverse complement strand
TGATATTCGGCTTCTGAAAGATCGAGGTCAAAAACACGACACCCTTTTTCTAACAGTTCTGCACAGCCTATTTACACCCCTGACCGTTCATATAGGTAAATCCTAAAAAACTGTCCATCAGCGTTTCTAACCGCGAACCACAAACTCTGCCCTCATCATTACAGCGGAATATTCCCATGCTTCTTGCGGGGCTGGTTCACGGCTTTATTTTCGAGCATCTCAAAAGCGCGGACCAGCTTGAGGCGGGTATTTTCAGGGAAAATCACCTCGTCGATAAAACCACGGGCGGCGGCGCGGTAGGGATTGGCAAAGCGCTCGGTGTAGTCATCGACTTTTTCTTGCAGCTTTGCTTCGGGGTTCTCAGCGGCGGCAATCTCGCGGCGAAAGATGATCTCGGCGGCGCCTTTGGGGCCCATCACGGCGATCTCGGCGGTGGGCCAGGCAAAGTTCAGGTCAGCTCCGATGTGCTTGGAGTTCATCACGTCGTAAGCGCCGCCGTAAGCTTTGCGGGTGATCACCGTAACGCGGGGCACGGTGGCTTCGCTAAAGGCGTATAACAGCTTGGCTCCATTGCTGATGATGGCGCGCCACTCCTGATCGGTGCCCGGCAGGAAGCCTGGTACATCTTCGAAGACCAGCAGCGGAATGTTGAAGGCATCGCAAAAGCGCACGAAGCGCGCGCCCTTTTTTGAGGCATCGATATCGAGTACCCCCGCCAGCACCGAGGGTTGATTGGCCACGATGCCGATGCTACGCCCATCCAGGCGAGCAAAGCCCACGATGATGTTGCCCGCGTACTCTTGGTGGATTTCGAAGAAAGAGTCTTGGTCGACCACCAGACTGATCACCTCTTTCATATCGTAGGGCATGTTGGGATTATCCGGTATGATATGATCCAATGCCTTGACCGGATCCATCGCCGTACGAGTACCCTCCAGGCGCACAGGTTCTTCTTCGCAGTTTTGGGGCAAGTAGCTCAGCAGGCGCTTGATGTACTCGATGCACTCCACCTCATTGGCACAGGCAAAGTGCGTAACCCCCGATTTCGAAGCGTGGGTCATCGCTCCGCCCAACTCCTCGGCCGTTACCTCCTCGTGGGTTACGGTTTTCACCACGTTGGGACCAGTAACGAACATGTACGAGGTCTGCTCCACCATCATGATAAAGTCGGTCATAGCGGGGCTGTACACCGCGCCACCCGCACAGGGGCCCTTTATGGCAGAGATTTGAGGAATGACCCCCGAAGCCTGCACGTTGCGATAAAAAATATCCGCGTAGCCCGCCAGGGACATCACTCCCTCTTGGATACGAGCCCCGCCGGAGTCATTGAGGCCGATCACGGGCGCACCATTTTTCATGGCCAGGTCCATGACCTTACAGATCTTCTCGGCGTAGGTTTCGGAGAGCGATCCGCCCATCACCGTGAAGTCTTGGCTAAAGACATAGACCAACCGCCCGTAGATTTTGCCATAGCCAGTTACCACCCCATCGCCCAGGGGCTTTTGGTTTTCGAGGCCAAACTCCGAAGAGCGGTGGGTGACCAATTTGCCGATTTCTTCGAAGCTGCCTTCGTCGAGCAGCAGCTCGATGCGCTCACGGGCCGTGAGCTTTCCTTTTTTATGCTGCGCGTCGATGCGCTGTTGACCGCCGCCGAGCAGCGCCTCTTCGTTGAGCTGATAGAGGGTATCGAAGGGATTTTGGGTCATGAGGAAAAGTCTGAGGTAGGATTCGCGGGATGTAACGCAGTAGGCTGGGCATAAGCGGTTTTGGCCCCTCGTGGGGCTGTAAACCTAGGCATAGGCAGGTAAAGCTAAAGGTTTTCGGCAAATCAGAAAAGGCAAAGCTCATCCGAATATCCGGAGCGCTTGTCAATCCGAGCCTTTTAGTAACGCGAGAAAAATAACTACTGCCTTCGGAATTAATTAATTAACCATTCGAAATTCCCATAGAATCTTGACCAGCAGCACTCTCAATTACGAATTCCTGATTACGAATTTCGAATGCGAAGCACTAGTCCAAAACGGTCAGGAGCCCTTGCCATTGCTGTCGGTCCAGCCGCTCCATGATTCCCCATCCTCCCTTGACTCGGTCTCCTACAGAAACGCCATCTAGCCAATTGGCACTGACGAGCAGCCCCGGCCAGCGTGCTTCCAGAGCCCGCACCCGATTCACCAGGGCTCGATGGCCAAGGTGATACTGAGGAATGGCTTTGGGCCAAAAATAGTGAGACGCAAAGGTAGGAGGCCCATCGATGCGCATCACCCGTTCGAAGACCCGACGGGCTTGTTGAGCCTGATCGAGCAGCACCTGCTCTCGGGCTCCCATGTGCTTGGCCCCACCGACGAAGAGGGTGAAGAGCGCTTGGCCTGCGGGAGCTTTATCAGGAAAAATCGTCGAATTCCAAATCGCCCCCAGCAATGGCTGCTGAGTCGCCGTCGGCACCAGAAAACCAAAGCTATCCAGTTCTCGTCCGACGGCTTTGCGATGATAGCCCAGCGAGTACATAAGCATGGGCGGATAAGGAATGGCCTGCACATCTAGCGGCAAAGACTGATCGAGGGGAAGCAAGGCCGGTGCTGCCTGAGCAGGCAGGGTCCAGACCACCGCCCGGGCCTGCCAGAGCTGCAGTCGCCCGGCTTTTTCTACCTCCACCGCAAACCCTCCCTCATGGTGGGGTAGTATGCGCAACACTCGGGTACGCAGGTGAAGGCGATCGCCCAGCGCTTGGACCAAGGCCTCGATCAAGATAGCCATGCCCCCCTCGAAGGAGACAATCTGACGGCCTGGGGCCGAGGAGCCACGACGCGCCTTTTGCATCTGTTGCAAGCCGCGCAGCAACGAGCCGTGGTCGCGCTCCCAACTTACCATCTGAGGCAGCACCGCCTCGACACTCATGCGCTCGGCATCGCCGGCATAGATGCCAGTCAGCACCGGTTCGATTAAATAGCGAAATCCCTCCTTGCCGATGCGGCGCTGAAAAAATGCAGCCACGGTTTCTTCCGCGCCATTGCGTCGCGCAGGAATCAGCGGCTCCATCAGCAGGCGAAGTTTGCCTGCGGGAGACAGCAGCTTGGTACGCAGCAACGTTGAGGCGCTCGGCTCCACCGGATGGAGCCTACCGTGGCGAAACAGATAGCGCTTGTTTCCTGCGGGCAAAGCTTCGCACAAGGCATGGTCGAGGTTCAGCTCTTGAATGAGGCGGCGAAGCTCGGGCGTAAGGGCCAGCGAATTGGCTCCGAAGTCGAGGGTGTAGCCGTCGCGCTGAGCGCTCTGGAGCACACCCCCGGCATGATAGGCCTGGTCTAGCACCACATGGTCGATCTGCTGCTGACGAGCCCGCTGCGCAGCCACCAAGCCAGTGATCCCGGCCCCGAGGATAAGTAAGTCAGTTTGAGGCAAGCTGGATTGCGTTTAATTGAGACACACTACGTACCTTTCACAATCCTCAGGTGGGGAATTATGTTTGCGGGGGTCGCCTCAAAGTAAAAACTAAGTAACGCGAGAAAAATAACTTCCCCCTTTTGAAAGGCGAATGCCTTGATGAGCAGCGGTTTATACTGTTCATTGATCCATGTTAATTGTTCACTGTTACTAAGGGATGGACGACTTAGGAACGCGGACGAAAAATCACTTCCCTGATTCGGTCAGGGATTTCGCTCCAGATCTAGGAGAGATGGTGAGATGGTGAGATCCTGAGATCCTGAGATGGTGAGATCCTGAGATTCTGAGATTCTAAGACTTGGAGACGTACAGTCTCCTACTCTCAACCTC